>CACVAY010000071.1:25709-60862 GCA_902727985.1 uncultured Thiotrichaceae bacterium
CCTGCTACATCAGCGCCTGTTTTAGCCGCGTCCGTCGCACTGTCTGCAGAATCATCTACTGTATCGGTGGCAGTTTTAATCTCATCCATAGCGCTACCAGCACTATTTATGACGGTATCTGCTTCCGCTTTTGCAGTGTCTGCGACGCTGTTGGCTGTTTGTTTAGTGCTATCAAGTAATCCAGTCTGACCGCCTTCAGGTGCTTGTTGGCTGCATCTAAATCCGATTAGTAAAAGTAATAAAACAAGAATTACAAAAAGTATTATTCGTAATAGTCGTGACATTCCATGCTCTCCTTGAGTGTAAAAATGTATTGTTATCAATGTACCATCGTATGAAATACGTGATATACAATGGCCTCAAAATTTATAAACCTCGTAATACCGTCGTTAGCTGTGATTATTAAGTTCATTGTTATCAGTCAAAGACGTATGTTTATACGATGTAAAGTGATGGTGTAGTTTTACTTGATACATTGCCATATGCCGCAATGCACAGGGTTGTATTGCTGATAAGATGTACAGATTGATGGAATTACTTCAGTTTATAATTGATGGAATCTACCATAATGACCGTCCATTATCAGAATATTGTTTACAATTATAGAAGAACTTTTTCACTATATCCTGATGATAAGGGAGTCATTGACAATGAGTATGTTACACAAGATCAGCATAAAGTCGTTTAACCCACTGAACGCGTTCTTCAATATCTTCCTTAGCTTCATATTCAAATTTGAGCTTGTCTTGCCCATCCAGTTTGAATTCCCAAGGGCGTTTCTGAATAAGACTAATGAGCTTGCCGATATCAATTTTTGGTGTTGCATGAAAAACGATTTGTCCACCGGATATTCCTAAGTCCAGTTTTTTGATGCCTAATGTTTGAGAGGCCAATTTTAGATCAGTCAGGTGGAATAGGTTGATAATCTGATCGGAAAGCATGCCAAAACGATCAATCATTTCGACCCTAAGTTCACGGAGTTTTTCTTTAGTTTCCGCACTGGCTATGCGTTTGTACATGATTAAGCGGTTGTGTACGTCGGGTAGGTAATCATCAGGAATCAGAGCAGGTGTACTGAGGTCGACAGTCGTACTTTCAATCGCGGGTTTTTCCAAGTCGGGTAGATGGCCTGCTTTCAGTGCATTAACAGCGCGTTCCAATAAGTCGTTATACATACTGAAGCCAATTTCCTGAATTTGACCGCTTTGATCATCACCTAGCAATTCTCCAGCGCCACGAATTTCTAAGTCATGTGAGGCTAGTGTGAAACCGACGCCCAAGTCTTCGAGTGATTCAATGGCTTCCAAACGTTTTTTGGCATCTGCGGTTAGACCTTTGAAAGGCGGTGTTATCAAGTACGCATAGGCGCGATGATGAGAGCGTCCTACTCGTCCGCGTAGTTGATGAAGTTGTGCTAGTCCAAGCTTATCCGCTCGATTAATGAGGATGGTATTAGCAGTCGGAACGTCGATACCACTTTCGATAATGGTAGTGGCAACCAGCACATGGAAGCGTTGATGATAGAAGTCTTCCATGATGCTTTCGAGTTCACGTTCACGCATTTGTCCATGCGCGAAACGAACTTTGACATCAGGGAGGATCTCAGAAAGCTCCTTAGTGATTTTTTCAATCGTCTTAACTTCATTATGCAAGAAGTAAACTTGTCCGCCGCGTGAAATTTCACGAGAGCAGGCTTCTTGGATGATGCTTTTATCCCACTCATTGACGAAAGTTTTAACAGCATGCCTGGCAACGGGCGGGGTTGCGATAATCGATAAGTCACGTAAGCCTGATAGTGACATATTCAGGGTTCTTGGAATGGGAGTTGCTGTAAGCGTTAGGAGGTCGACATTGGCTCGTAGCTTTTTTAATTGTTCTTTATGACGCACGCCAAAACGATGTTCTTCATCAATGATAACCAAGCCCAAACGTTTAAAATCGACATCTTTTTGTAACAGTTTATGTGTGCCAATAACAATATCGAGTTTGCCGTTAGCCAGTTTTTCTAGGGCTTCTTTGGTTTGTTTTGGAGTGCGAAAGCGGGATAATGAAT
The DNA here is from genome assembly GCA_902727985.1 of uncultured Thiotrichaceae bacterium. Classification (GTDB taxonomy): domain Bacteria; phylum Pseudomonadota; class Gammaproteobacteria; order Thiotrichales; family Thiotrichaceae; genus HyVt-477. Next base: position 27,763 of record CACVAY010000071.1, read on the forward strand.
CAATGCTAAATGGCCAATCTGCAAAACGGTCTTGGAAATTTTGAAAATGCTGCTGCACGAGTAAAGTTGTCGGTGCAATGATGGCGACTTGTTTTCCCGCATTCGCTGCAACGAAGGCCGCACGCATGGCGACTTCTGTTTTACCAAAACCCACATCGCCACAGACAACGCGATCCATTGGCTGTGTCGATTGCATGTCACTGACCACAGCTTCAATGGCAGTCAATTGATCAGGAGTTTCTTCAAAGGCAAAGGCATTAGAGAAGTGGTTGTACTCAATAAGGTCTAAAGCAAAGCTATGTCCTTTCTCGGCGGCTCGTCGTGCATGAATTTCTAATAATTCAGCGGCAGCATCATAAGCCTTTTGTGCGGCTTTTTTACGGGCTTTATCCCAATGGTCAGTGCCCAGTTTGTGTAGAGGAGCGTTTTCGGGGCTAGTGCCCGTATAACGGCTGATGAGGTGTAGGGATGAAACAGGGACATATAATTTGTCACCGCCTGAGTATTCGAGGGTTAAATATTCGGACTCATTAGCGCCAGCTTGAATTTTTTGCATGCCAATGTAACGGCCAACACCATGTTCTTCATGGACAACAGGAGAGCCTTCATTGAGATCTGTGAGGTTACGTACGATTGCATCTGCGTCGCGGGTTGGTTTGCGTCTACGACGTTGTTGCTGAACGTGTTGTCCGATGATTAGCGACTCTGGGATGATGGCTAGCTGTTCTTCTTTGAGCAGCATGCCTTCTTGCATCGGTGCTACAGTAACAGCAATTTTGTACTTTCGTTTAAGAAATTCTTGCCATGATTCAACCGTGTGAGGCGTGTAACCGCTGTTTTTTAATAAACTGGTGAGTTCTTCACGACGTCCTGCTGACTCAGCGATAAATAAAACAGGCCCTTCATGCTCGGCCATAAATTGCTTAAGAAACAATAAGGGAGTTTCAGCACGGGGTTGAATGAGCAATGAAGGTAAAGGGCTTACGGGGTAGTTGTGGCAATTCCTTTCCTGTTTGAATGAGTGTAAGTGAATATTTGCCAGTGATTTAATTTTATCTTTTAGAGAATCTTCACTAATGAAGAGCTTTTCTGGTAGTAGAATAGGACGTTCAACATCATGTCTGCGTTGCTCATAGCGCTCCGCAACTTTTGCAGTAAAGGTACTAAAGGCCTTATCGACTGACTCTTGTTGAATGACTAGGGTGTTTTTTGGCAGATAGTCAAAAAGGGTTGCAGTTTCTTCAAAAAATAAAGGTAAGTAGTATTCAATGCCTGCTGGAGCTATACCATTTTTGACATTTCCATAAATAACACTTTTGGTTAGATCACCTTCTAGTTGTGTTCGGTAATTTTGGCTGAATAGTTTAATACCAGCTTCCGTCATCGGAAACTCATGTGCGGGTAGCAATTCAATAGATTGATGTTGCTCAAGGCTACGTTGGTTTTCCGGGTCGAAACTTCGTATGGTTTCTATTTCATCATCGAAAAGGTCAATACGGAAAGGTTCTTTACTACCCATAGGGTAGAGGTCGATTAATGAACCGCGTGTTGCGTATTCCCCGTGCTCGAATACTTGGGTGACGTTACGATATCCAGCTCTTTCCAATTCATCTCGAAGCAGTTCTATATCCAGACAGTCACCTACATTAAGAGTTAATGCATGTGCGGATACAAAAGAGCTAGGTGGCAATCGATGCATCAAGGTTGCAGAGGATACGATTAGTACGCCATGTTTATTCTTGGGAAGTAGAGATAAGGTTTTTAATCGATCTGAAATAATATCTTCTAAAGGTGAGAAAACGTCATAAGGCAGTGTTTCCCAGTCTGGAAAAATATGAATGTTTTGATCTTTCGCGAAGAAGTTCAGTGCCTCTTCCATTTGATAGGCGCTATGCATATCAGGTGTGATGACAAGACTCACCCCATCATGAGATTCAAGCGTTTGTGCCAAGGCCAAAAATTGTGAGCAGCCATGAAGCTGACCCCAGCAAATATGGTCAGTTGTGTGTTTAGGGAGCAGTGGTTTGAGGCTTGAAAGAGGCATACAGTTTGGTGCTTTCTCGTTAGATAAAAAGAACGCGAATTGTAGCTTGTTTCGAACGTATGCGGAATTCTTTGTGTATATCCGAATTAGTCTCGAATATACCTCTGTTAGTGGGGTCGTTTTCTAGCCGTGGTTAGTGCGGTTCAAAAGACTTTTTGCTGTTTTCATGACAATCTTAAAGTACATAAAAATTGAATGATGCTTGATGTAATATAAGTCAAAAGCCAGCTTTTCTCTTGTTAAATCGACATCTGCCGTATGATGGGGGGCGCTCTCTTGCATGACTTGTGCCCATCCAGAAAGGCCCGGTTGGACAAGATGTCGCATTTGATAATATGGGATTTCTTTTTCGTATTTTTTTACCAGTGAAGGAATTTCTGGTCTAGGGCCAATGAAAGACATATCACCTTTGATCACAGAGATCACTTGTGGGAGTTCATCAAGACCCGTTTTGCGCATGATTTCACCAATTCTAGTGACAACCTTTTTATGGTCTATCACAGCACTTTCGCCAACGGGGTCAGCACTCATGGATCTGAATTTTCTAATGGTAAAGACTTTTCCGCCTTTTCCAATACGTTCCATTTCAAAGAATATCTCACCACCATCCTTTCTGATGATGTGGGCGAGTATTGGGTAAGCAATGGCGTAGATGATCAATACAGGTATCGAAAGGAATAGGTCGATGAAGCGTTTCATATAGGTAAACCAAGTATCTTCTCGTCCCTTTATGTTTTTAAGAAACCAAACTTCGTTAATTCTTTTAAGATCAATCTTTTCTACAATTTCTTCTTTTAGCATATTTGCATCGTAGATGATGATGTTATTAAAGATAAAAGGGTACAGTAGATGAATATTAGGGTAATCATCGAAGGAGACGATTACCGCCTCAATCCTTTCTTCTTTAAGGATTTTTCCAATAGTTTCTGTGCTTTCAGTTTGTGGTAATTTGCTAACTACCCGCATATCCCAGAAGTTTGAACGAGAAAAAATTTCCTCTATTTCATGGTCATTACCAATCATCAGTGCTCGAACAGGTCGACTTTTCATGTGTTTCATTCTTAGCGTCTTCCAAGAATAAATAAAAATGAAAAGAAGTAAGGAGAATAGAAGTAAATTCGTCCTGGGGGTTATCTGGCTTGTTTCAAAAAATGAAAGGAAATAGAAGTATACAGCCAAGACTAATGTGGCGATTAAATGTGCTGGTAATAACACATCGAAAATACGCTTTGGGGTTTGTACGAATTTTTTGTCCAGAATTCCTGAAGTAAACAGAACGATTTCATAAATGAAGAATGCTGGTAAAAACTCAATAAAATGCACCCTAAGCGCTTCAGCGAAATCATTAGAAGAATAGCGAGCAAAGACGATGATTAGGATCGCTAAGAAGAAGAGTAAAAAGTCTCCTAGCAATACAATGGCAATGTTCTTGTTCAGTTTTGTATTCATACAAATAGGTTGTTTGTTGTGATGGTTGTGTTTTTCGTTCTTATGATTTTTGGGGTTGAGAGGTAAGTCCAAACTTCTGCTCAAGTGCTATTCACATAACGTACATCAGTCTATATCGGTGTTACTTTTTTTTCTGATAGTTGGATCAGAATATTAGATGAATTCTAGCATTCTAGCCCGAGTAAAAATTATGCAAATTATCAGGGGGTTAATTATTAAATAGTAGAGTATTGGGAGACTCATTTGTATGATATCACTTTTTATGTGTGTTGAGCCCTGAATTTATTGGAGTTGTACTGCACTTATCATAAGAAACCCTCTAGCAACAGCTGAAAGGGTTCCTGAATTTTGAATAAAACTTACTTAGTCGTTGCTATGCAAACTACTGTTTAGACCACCCCATGTCGAGCCATCTGTTACAATAGCTTCAACAGCTCCTGTTTGGCTGTGTCTTCTGTATAAAAGGCCATTTTGACCGTTCAACTCACGGGCAGAAACCATGCTGCCATCTGGCATTTTTACTTTAGAGCCTGCTGTGAGATAAAGACCGGATTCAACAATACAGTCATCGCCAAGAGAGATGCCAAGACCAGCGTTCGCGCCTAGTAGGCTGCGCTGACCGATGGAGATAACCTCTTTACCTCCACCAGAAAGCGTCCCCATGATGGATGCGCCACCACCGATATCAGAGTTAGCACCCACCAAAACACCAGCACTAATTCGGCCTTCAATCATAGAGTTGCCTAAAGTGCCTGCGTTAAAGTTTACGAAGCCCTCATGCATGATAGTTGTACCAGGAGCTAGATGTGCGCCAAGACGAACGCGGTCTGCGTTACCGATACGCACACCTTCTGGAATTACGTAATCTGTCATGCGTGGAAATTTATCAATAGAGGTCACGTTGAGTTGATGTGTGCTTTCTGCCATTTTTTCGCGTAATTCTTCAATCATCGTTGGCAGTACTGGGCCTGCAGTTGTCCAGGCAACATTCGTAAGTAAGCCAAAAACACCATCTAAATTAATTTCATGGGGTTTATATTGGCACTCAGATAGCAAGTGCAGACGCAGATACGCCTCTTCAGCTGATTTAGGTGCATCATCAACAGATTCAATCTCAACGTCAACAAAGTCTCCCTTAATGATCCCCAGTTCCATTGCTAGACAGTTTCTGGCAATCGCGGTGTTGGATCGTGGGAACCAAGTGTCCAGTGTTGCTCCGCTTTTCGCGTCAATATAACGATGTCCAATTCGCTTGATAGTCATTGCTTATTCCTAATGGTTTGGTTACTGCTTATTTGCTGGTTGTTATGTTCGTTAGTAAATTGAACGAACTATCGGGCGATGTAAGCAGTTGTAAAATTACATAGATAAGTTTGTCCTGAAGCGCTAACGCGTTTCAAGGTAAGTTCTGATTCGATGTGCAGCTTCAACGCATTCCTCCACTGGTGCCACAAGAGCCATACGAATACGGCTTTGCCCCGGATTTAAGCCATCGACTGTTCGGGCTAAATAACTGCCTGGGACTACATTAATGTACTGTAGGCGATAAATCTCTTGAGTAAACGTTTCGTCATCTTGTGGTGTTTCTGGCCATAGATAAAAGCTTGCAGCTGGTCTGCTTACCTTCATAACAGGATCTAAGATATCGAGTACCGCATCAAATTTGCGGCGGTATTGTACCCGATTTTCGCGCACATGTTCTTCATCGTTCCATGCAACAATACTGGCTTTTTGCACGGGTAATGACATAGCACACCCATGATAAGTGCGATACAGCAGAAATTGTTTGAGAATGTCAGCGTCGCCAGCAACAAAGCCCGAGCGTAAGCCTGGTGCATTGGAGCGTTTGGATAAGCTATGGAATACTGCGCAGCGTTTGTATTCCGTGTTGCCCATTTCTGCTGCTGCCTGTAAAAGTCCCGCAGGTGGTGCATCTTCATCAAAATACAATTCGGAGTAGCACTCATCAGAAGCAACGATGAAATTATGCTTCTCGGCAAGTTCCAGTATCTGTTTTAACGCATCTAGACTAGCTACGCTGCCTGTTGGATTTCCTGGCGTACATAAATAAAGTAACTGGCAGTTGTTCCAGGTCGCTGTTGGTACGGCAGTGTAGTCAGGGCTATAGCCAGTTTCTTCGGTGCAGGGAAGAAAAATTGGTTCAGCTCCAGCAAGTATCGCAGCCCCTTCATAGATTTGGTAGAAGGGATTAGGCATCAGGACTTTTGCATGGTGTTGAGTGCGATCAACAACACATTGTGCAAAGGCAAAAAGTGCTTCGCGTGTGCCATTAACAGGTAGAACATGTTTATCTTCATCAATCGAGCCGGCGGGCAAGTTGAAACGATTTTGCAACCAGTTTGCAATGGTTGTTCTTAGCTCCACGGTACCCTTGGTCATTGGGTAATTTTCAAATTGAGACAAGTTTTCCGTGATTGCTGAGGTAATAATGTCCGGGCAAGGATGTTTCGGTTCACCAATGGATAATGAAATCATCGATAGATCATCCGGAGGTGTAATACCTGCTTTCAATTGTGCAATGCGCTCAAAAGGGTAAGGCTGCAGATTTGACAAGTCTGAGTTCATACAAGCTTATGTCGTGATTTTTGGAAGCGCGTAGTATATGTGGCGAGGCGGTTAGTAGCAAACACGTTCAAATTAAGGTGGTTCTCAAAGTTGTTGGCGAAAGTTATTTGATGAGGTTCAGGAACTCTTGGCGCGTTTCAATTTTGTCGCGAAAAGTACCAAGCATCATTGAGGATACCGTTGATGAGTTTTGTTTTTCAACGCCCCGCATCATCATGCAAAAGTGTTGTGCTTCAATGACTACACCTACGCCGGCAGCACCTGTGACATCCTGAATGGCTTCAGCAATTTGCTTTGTTAAATTTTCCTGAATTTGTAAGCGGCGAGCAAACATATCTGAAATGCGTGCTACTTTTGAAAGGCCGATGACTTTGCCTTTAGGGAGATAGGCAACATGAACTTTGCCCACAAATGGCAATAGGTGGTGTTCGCAGAGCGAGTAAAGCTCAATGTCTTTTACGATAACCATCTGATCATTATCGGACTCAAAGACGGCGTCATTAAGTACTGTTTCTAGGTCTTGATGATACCCACGCGTCAAAAAATCCATGGCCTTCGCGGCTCGTTCAGGGGTTTTGACAAGTCCTTCACGGTTAATGTCCTCACCCAGATTTGTTAAAATCTGTGCATATAATTCACTGCTTTCCATACATGAAACCTTTTAGTTATCTTTGATATTGTCAGGTATGTTACGTGAAAGGCAATTGTTAGGATAATTTTCTTACTTTTCGCCTGCTGCTTTTTTGCTGCTATATAATGGTTAATTGTTGAGCATGTTCAATGAAAGGGAAAGAGAACTGATGGTCAGCAGCAATCTTGTTGGCTGTCTCAATAAGCGCATGTAGAGGAGGGGAGGGAGTCTTTAACCCAAATAAGACATGGGTGTTTTCATCAGCAAAATAATAAACATAGGGAAATGAGTCTTGAAATTGAATGATTTTTAGGTCGGCTTCGCGATCTGATCCTGCAAGATATTGGACTGTCACTCCATGGGGTTGTATTTTTGATAGGCACAAATCGTAAAACTCAGGAGTGGTTATTGCTTCTGGATGATCTCCAGCCCCTGTAAAACAATCCAGTAATATGATGTCATAGTGTTGAGATGTCTGTGTCAAGTGTGAAACGCCATCTTGAGCGACCACACTGATACGTTCCGAGGGCGATAGCCCAAAAAGCATCTCATTTAATGCTAATACACGTTGATCTAGCTCAGAACCGGCAATATGTAGTTCGGGAAAGTGGTGATGAAATAGCATGGGGGTTCTGCCGCCACCAAAACCCATCATATACACGTGTTTGGGGGAAGGGCAAAACAGTAGGCTGAGCATCATGACTTGTGAGTACGTGCCCAGTAAATAAAGTGGTTGGTGGATGTCTATTCGAGACATGGCACCGCTAAGCGTAATTTCCTCAGAACCCGCTTTATGCTCAGCAAAAAAGAGCTGAATTTCTGTGCCTTCTTTAATAACTACAATCGAATCTGTGCCATTGACATCTGTCATCAGTATTCCGTCAGGCTTTTTTTCAAGCCATGTCAGGTTTCTCTGAATATTTCGAAGGTTTTGTCGTTGCCAAGATGTCATGTGAGTGCCAGAATATTCCAATACAATCTGTTTTTTATAGTTTTTTCCGTAAATATCCTAGCTTAAAGTTCTCAGAAAGGTAGTTGCCCGGATAATTGGTGTTTAGAGGGGGGCGTTTGAGGGAAATATGGCTTATTGGGGTGTTTTAAAGAGGTTTTTTCTTACTTTATCCTAACTATAAGTTTTTTCTATGAATATTTTCGCCCCTTGTGTGGTCTCACTATTTGGAGGTTTAGATGTTGTATGCGTATTTACATTCAGTTTGCAGTAAGAAATAACGTCATATATTGGTGATAAGCAATTAGGAGAATGGGGTTTTAGAGTGATGTCTGTTCTCAAAAGCTATAGAATAATTTAATAAAAAGTTAGTGTATTTCCTAGTGTGTGCTTATTTTTCGCGCTATGTTTTTGCTACTGGAAAAAGGGGTTTTCTAGTATGAATAAAAAAAGTAAATATTGTCACTTGCCAAATGTATTTCTGGCATTTCTTCTAGGTATGTTGTTGCTTGGGTCTAATATGGCCCTTGCTAATCAAAATATTTTGTCGCCACTGGGTATTAATACCAATGAGGCATTAGAGGTTGATTCGAGTATTCCCTTTGTGGATTTATTTCGTTTGGCGCTGCCGTTTGATGAGGCGCGTCCGTGGTTTACCAAGGGTAATATTCGTTATGATCGTAATGGGTGGCCAATGCAATTGAATCGTGGGCAGGCAGGTACGCGTTTTCTCAGTCATATCCCTCCTGCTGCGTTGCCAAAGGGGAATTATACCGTGCTTTATGATGGGCAAGGAGAAATGACTTATGGTGCAAGTGCCAAGTTGGTTAAACGTCTTCCGGGAAAAGATGTGATTCGTTTTGAGCCGATGAAGAATGGTTTATTGACCGCAACCTTGTTAATCAAAAAGAGCACTCCGGGGAATTATCTACGTAATATTCGAATTCTTATGCCTGGTGGCGTTTGTCGCAACAAGCCTTTTCAACAGGTGAGAAATCCCAAGCAATGTCCTAATAACTCTTTTATGTCATTTGAGAAGCATCACAAACAGCTCATATTTAATCCACAGTATTTGACGTTTATGCGTGATTTTAAAGTGATTCGCTTTATGAATATGAGTGGTGTGACGCGCAACAATATCCGTAGTTGGAATCAACGACCTACCTTGCAAAAATCTACATGGGGTGGGAAAGAAGGTGTGCGTGGAGTGCCCATTGAGGTCATGGTGCAGTTGGCGAATACTTTAAATGCAAACCCATGGTTTAATATTCCGCATAAGGCTGATGATGGGTATATCAATAATTATGCACGTTATGTGAAGCGGCACCTAAAGCCGCATTTGAAGGTGTATCTCGAATATTCTAATGAAACATGGAATGATGTATTTGTCCCACAAGCAGAGCATATGAAGCAAATGGGTGTTGCTCGGCGTTTAGATAAGGATCGTCGGGTTGCTGGAGCAAAGTTTTATTCCATGCAGAGTGTGCATATTTTCAAAATATGGGAGCGGGCATTTGGGAATAATCAACGATTGATGCGAGTTATGGGGGGCTTGGCGACTAACTTGCAACTGAGCCATACTATTTTAGGATACAAGAATGCTTATAAATCGGTTGATGCACTTGCCATTGCGCCATACTTCCATATTAATCAGAGCCAGATGGGAGGGGTGCGCAGCGTGCAGCGCGTATTTCAGTTATTGAATGACGATAAGAATCGTTATTCTATTAATAACACTCTCAAAGCAGCAAAAGAACAGGCGCAAATCGCCCAGAGCTATGGTGTGCAGCTTGTTGCGTATGAAGGTGGCCAGCATTTGGTGCATAGTAAAACGCATAGCCTGAAGGAGGGGGCTAACCCCTACCTGGTGAAGGCGAATAAGCATCCTATGATGGGGCAGGCTTATCAACGATTATTAAATGGTTGGAAGTTGGCTGGTGGTAATCTTTTCGTGGCTTTTTCAGCGCCTCGTCCGAGTACTTGGCATGGTAGTTGGGGAGTTAAAGAATATATCAATGAGCCTAATCACTTAGCACCAAAGTATGCGGCATTGATGTCTTTCAAGCGCGCGAATCGTTGCTGGTGGAAAGGCTGTACATCGCCAACGGTGGCGCGATTGAAGAAGCCGTCCAAGATTGCGGCGCATCTTGCCACTGGCAATCCCGCTATACCAAAAACACCGAATATTGTGACGATTCGTAAGACGGAGCGATCCAAAGGGCAGCGTATTTCAACGGTAATCAATGGCACGATTAATGATCCTCGTGATTTATCGGCGGTGTGGTATTCATCATGGGATGACGATAATTTGTATGTCTGGGTTAACGTACAAGATGACCGACATATCAAGGATTCTTCAAAACCATGGGCAGATGATTCTGTTGAGATCTATATTGATGCGGATGCAAGTCGTTCTGCAACTTACGATGGTAAAAATGATTTTCAGCTCACTTACCGAATGCATGATAAACAGTTATCAGTCGGCGGTAATTCTGCGAGTAGAAATATGCGTGGAGTGAAGCAGGAAATGGTCAAAAAGGCGGATGGCTATCATTTGAAGACGGCTATTCCCTGGCAAGCATTAAATGTAAAGCCCGCGGCTGGGCGTCGTGTTGGTTTTGATGTACAGATCAATGATGATGATACGGGAAACAGTCGTGATGCAAAATTATCGTGGAATGCGAATGTTGATAAAGCGTGGAAGAACCCACAGATGTTTGGGCAATTAGTTTTGCACTGATGATGACAAACTCTGAAGATCCCAAGTTGTTGCTAGGCTAAGCTTGGTTGGAGAGCGTAGTTCTCCAACCAGGGCCTATTATTTACTTCTTAATGTAAGGGTTGTTTTCTAAATTAGGTTGAGTCATTGGCTTACCCGCACCTTTCCAAGCTGTAATACCGCCTTCAACGTTAATCACACTTTCAAATCCCATCATTTGTAGGCGATTAGTCGCCATAGCAGCACGCCCACCGCTTGCACAAAGCACCAACCATTTTTCATCGCGGCTGTCACGTAGAGCAGGGTTTGCATCAGGAAAGTTGCGATCCGCAGCAGCTTCTAGAAGGCCGCGTGGAACATGCAGAGACTGACCAATTGTGCCTGCTTCGTATTCTTCATGTTCTCTGATATCAAGAACACGGTAACCTTCATCGTTGATTAGTTGTTCTGCTGTATCAACATCCACTTCATTAATACGAGACTTTGCTTCTTTGACGAAGTCCATCAAACCCATTTCTGCCATTTTCATATTCTCTAAATACGTAAAAAAGATGAAGTATATTATAATATTTTAATATACTCAATTTTCTGTATAATACGCCCCCATTTGATGGGTTCTTCCTCTATAAATAGCGTTCAAACAACTATTTATAAGGTTCATAGATCTCCGTCCTTAACGAATTTTTATCACAGACTTAGGAAATTTGTATTATGGCTGCAGAGAAAATGGGGACAACGCTGTCTACCTTTATTATTGATGAGCAACGTCGTCTTGGTGATCAGGCAAGTGGGTTGTTTACAGGTCTTCTGAACGACATCGCTATTGCCTGTAAAGGTATTTCAAACCTAGTTAATAAAGGTGACCTAGCAGGTGTTTTGGGTACTACAGGTACTGAAAACACGATGGGGGATGCACAGAAGAAAATGGATTTGATCGCGAACGATCTGTTTATTGATGCGTTGGAAAACAATGGTCATTGTGCGGGAATGGCATCTGAGGAATTAGATAACGTACTTTGTCTTCCAGAAGGTAAGCCTCGTGGCCCTTATCTTGTCACGTTTGATCCACTAGATGGCTCATCAAACATGGATATCAATATGGACGTAGGTGCGATCTTCTCTGTATTGAAAGCGCCTGAGGGTGTTCAATGTCCTACCGCTGAAGACTTCTCACGTCCTGGTGTAGAACAAGTTGCTGCTGGATACTGTTTGTATGGCCCGTCATCTATGTTGGTACTTACAACAGGCAATGGTGTCAATGGTTTCACACTATGTAGCTCTATCGGTGAATTCATCCTGACTCATCCTAATATGGAAATCCCGGAAGATACTTCTGAATTTGCAATTAATATGTCAAACCAGCGTTTCTGGGAACAGCCAGTTAAAGATTACATTGCTGATTGTATTCAAGGGGAAGAGGGGCCTTTAGGTAAGCGTTATAATATGCGTTGGGTTGCTGCGATGGTGGGTGAGATTCACCGTATCCTTATTCGCGGTGGTATTTTCATGTACCCAATCGATGAGCGTAATCGCGAGGCAGGCGGTAAGTTGCGTCTTTTATATGAAGGCAACCCAATGGCTATGATCGTTGAAGCTGCCGGTGGTGCTGCTTATACCGGTTACGAACGCATTCTTGAAGTTAAGCCAAATGGTGACCCACATCAACGCGTACCTGTCATCATGGGTTCTAAGAATGAAGTGGAAAAAGCGATGGATTACCATCGTAACGCTTAAACTTGCTACTACAATTCTGTCAATAATTCAGCCCCGCTTGTCGGGGCTGAATTATTTTTGTCGTTCTGATAAATAAAGTTGTCTATAATCCGCGCTTTCTTATGGCAAGTTTGATCGAATACGATTGGAATTGCTTTGATATTCCTTATAATGCCTGCTCGTAAATAAACATGTGATCTTTAGTAAGGGTCACCACTGGAGATAATAAAATGCCTACTATTTCATTACCTGATGGTTCTCAGCGTTCATTTGATGCCCCTGTTACTGTTTTTCAAGTCGCCGAAGATATTGGCCCCGGTCTTGCAAAAGCTTCATTGGCTGGAAAAGTTGATGGACAAATGGTTGATACTTCTTTTTTGATCGAGAATGATGCTGAGCTTAGCCTCATCACTGCTAGAGATGAAGAAGGTTTGGATGTTATTCGTCATTCCTCAGCGCATTTAATGGCTCAGGCAGTAAAACAGCTTTACCCAGAAACTCAGGTAACAATAGGTCCTGTGATTGAAAATGGTTTTTTCTACGACTTCGCTCGTGAAGAATCCTTTACCCCTGAAGATTTGAAAAAAATCGAAAAGAAAATGCAGGAGTTAGTGAAGCAGAATATACCTGTTGAGCGTAGTGTCATGTCTCGAGATGAAGCCGTAACATTCTTTCGTGATATGGGTGAGGAATATAAAGCAGAAATTATTGAAGATATTCCCGAGGATCAGGAACTGTCGCTTTATAAGCAAGGTGACTTTATAGATCTTTGTCGTGGCCCTCATGTTCCAAGCACTGGGAAAATTCCTGCTGTTAAGATTATGAAACTTGCAGGGGCTTATTGGCGTGGTAATTCAAATAATGAAATGCTTCAACGTATTTATGGTACCGCTTGGGGTAACAAGAAAGATTTAAAAAGCTATTTGCATCGCCTTGAAGAGGCTGAGAAGCGTGATCATCGTAAGCTTGGTCGTCAGTTAGACTTATTCCATTTTCATGAAGATGCGCCTGGTGGCGTATTCTGGCATCCCAAAGGCTGGAGTATGTTCCAAGGACTTCTAGGGTATATGCGCATGCGTCAGGATAATGCGGGCTATGTTGAGGTGAATACACCAGATGTCATGGATCGTAGTTTGTGGGAGGTCTCTGGTCACTGGGGCAATTACCGCGAGAACATGTTCACGACTACGACTGAAGATGAACGTGTTTTTGCACTAAAGCCAATGAACTGCCCTGGTTCAGTGTTGATGTTCGCACAAGGTTTGAAAAGCTATCGTGATTTACCATTACGTATGGCTGAATTTGGTAAGGTGCATCGTTATGAGCCATCAGGTGCATTGCATGGTTTGATGCGTGTTCGTCACTTTACACAAGATGATGCACATATCTATTGCACTGAAGATCAGATGGAGCAAGAGTGTAAAGATGTTGTAGCGCTTGTTTTGGATATTTATAAAGATTTTGGTTTTGAAAATGTCGTTATCAAATTATCGACGCGTCCTGAGAAGCGGATTGGTTCAGATGAGGTTTGGGATAAATTAGAAGGTGCTCTAGAAGGTGCTTTAAATAGTATGGGATTAGATTTTGTACTCTATCCAGGTGAGGGTGCATTCTATGGTCCGAAACTAGAATTTGTTTTACGTGATGCAATCGGTCGTGATTGGCAGTGCGGGACATTACAAGTAGATATGAATCTTCCGGAGCGTTTTGATATTAGTTATGTCGGTGAAGATAATAATCGTCAGCGTCCCGTTATGTTGCATCGTGCATTGTTCGGATCATTGGAGCGTTTTATCGGAATTTTGATAGAACATTACGAAGGAAAGTTTCCGACATGGTTATCTCCTGAGCAGGCCGTGGTGATGAATATCACAGATAAACAATCCGAATATGTGACAAATGTAGTAGAATCTTTAAAGAAAGCGGGAATTAGAGCAATTTCGGACTTGAGAAATGAGAAGATTGGCTTTAAAATCCGCGAGCATACTCTTCAACGTGTACCTTATCTTTTAGTAGTAGGTGGACGTGAAATGGAAGAGGATTTAGTTGCTGTGCGGACTCGCACGGGTGTCGACCTCGGTACCATGTCAATTGATGCGTTTATTGACAAGATGCATGAACAAATCGAGAGTCGTTCTATAGCCTTATTGGAGGAATAACACATCGCTGTAAAGAAAAAGAAGCATCTGATAAATGAAAATATCCTTTCGAAGGAAATACGTCTCATTGATGCTGAAGGTGAAAATAGAGGAGTCGTTCCATTTACTGAAGCAATGGCATTGGCTACAAGTGCAAGTTTGGATTTGGTTGAAATCGTTCCAAACGCAAAGCCGCCAGTTGCGCGAATCATGGATTACGGGAAATTCAGGTTCGAAGAAAGTAAGAAAAAGGCAAGCTCCAAAAAGAAAACCAAAAAGACTCAGGTCAAAGAGATTAAGCTTAGACCGGGTACTGATATCGGCGATTACAATATTAAGCTTCGAAAGCTCAAAGAGTTTTTAGAAGATGGCGATAAGACTAAAGTTACGGTAAGATTCCGTGGTCGTGAAATGGCTCATCGTGAATTGGGCATGGATATGCTGAAACGTATTGAGAAAGACCTTGAAGAATACGCAAATGTTGAGCAATACCCAAAGATGGAAGGCCGTCAGATGATGATGGTTCTCGGTCCAATTCCGACAGAAAAGAAAACGAATTAATTAAGCCGCTCTTTTGGCTGCTGTTTGTACCGTCCTCGTAAGGTAAAGGCACTCTTACGGGATGTTGAAATAACCAACTCGCGAAAGCGACAGGAGATAAGATGCCTAAGATGAAATCTAATAGCGGCGCAGCAAAGCGTTTCCGCAAGCGTGCCAATGGCAGCTACAAATGTAAGCAATCACACTTGCAACATATCCTTACTAAGAAGTCGACTAAGCGTAAACGTCATCTACGTAAAGCAGACACTATTGAAAAGTGCGATACTCCAGCAGTTCGCAAAATGTTACCGTATAGCTGAGGAGATTGAGTAATGGCAAGAGTTAAACGTGGTGTTACAGCACGCGCAAAACACAAAAAAGTACTAAAGAAAGCTAAAGGTTATTACGGTGCACGTAGTCGCGTATATCGCGTTGCTACCCAAGCGGTAACTAAAGCAGGTCAATATGCATATCGTGACCGTCGTCAAAAGAAACGTCAATTCCGTCGTTTATGGATTGCGCGTATCAATGCTGGTGCACGTATGTTTGATCTTTCATACAGTCGTATGATTGACGGTTTGAACAAAGCTAATATCGAAGTTGATCGTAAGATGCTTGCTGATCTTGCAGTACATGATATTGATGCTTTTGGTAAGTTAGCAGAACAAGCAAAGGCTGCCCTGGCTTAATTCGCAACTTACACATCTCATTACATCTATTAGATGATGGGGTGCATATCAGATGAAACGAGACGGGGATAGGCTTTTGCCTATCCCCGTTTTGTTTGTGGAAAATGAAGAATATATTGTGAGAGTTAGCTTTGCTGACGGATTACAATGTGTGGGTTTGTAAACACGCATGTCCTCTACAAGGAGATAGCAACGGTGCAAGAGCTGGAACACATTTTGGAAGAGGCGCAACAGCGAGTTGCGGCATCTGCCGAATTAAGAGACTTGGATGATGTAAGAGTGCATTATCTTGGAAAAAAAGGATTAATTACCGAGCAGCTGAAACAGCTAGGAAAATTGCCGGCTGAGGAGCGACGGGAAGCTGGTCAGTCAATCAATAAAGCGAAACAGCAATTAAATGCTGCTATTGGGGTTAGGAAAGCCGAGCTTGAAACTGAAGTTCTCAATAAGCGCCTGGCTGAAGAGGCTGTTGATGTAACGATGCCGGGGCGTGGTTTTGAAACTGGAGGCATCCATCCTGTCACTCGTACTATTAATCGCATCCAGAATATCTTTGTAAAATTGGGTTTCTCCGTTGCTGAAGGCCCGGAAATCGAAGATGATTTCCATAACTTTACAGCGTTAAATATTCCTGAGCATCATCCTGCGCGCGCGATGCATGATACGTTTTATTTTCCTGATGGTAAGTTGTTGAGGACACATACGTCGCCTGTGCAAGTACGTGTGATGGAGAAGCAAGAGCCTCCATTGAGGATTATAGCTCCGGGGCGAGTCTATCGTTGTGATTCAGATTTGACCCATACGCCAATGTTCCATCAGGTTGAAGGTTTGATGGTAGATACGGATGTCTCATTTGCTGACTTGAAGGGGATTCTTGATGAATTCTTTAAAGCATTCTTTGAAGTTGATGAGTTGCCGACGCGATTTAGAAATTCATTTTTCCCATTCACTGAACCGTCTGCTGAAACCGATATTCAGTGTGTGCATTGTAAAGGTGAGGGTTGTAAGGTCTGTTCGCATACAGGTTGGCTCGAAGTTATGGGTTGTGGGATGGTTCACCCTAATGTATTGAAGATGTCGAATATCGATCCAGAAAAATATACTGGGTTTGCTTTTGGTTTCGGTGTTGAGAGATTAGCGATGCTCCGTTATGGCATTGATGATCTACGTATTTTCTTTGAAAACGATCTGAGATTCCTCAGACAATTTAACTGACGGAGTTAATAATTTATGAAAGTCAGTGAGCAGTGGTTACGTGAATTAGTTAACCCAGAACAAGATATAGCAAGCATTGGCGAGCGTTTGACGTTTGCGGGTGTTGAATTAGATGGTGTTGAGTCGGTAGCAAGTGATTTTACGAATGTCGTCGTAGGTCAGATTACCAAGGTTGAGCCACATCCTGATGCAGATCGTTTACGTGTCTGTCAGGTAGATGTTGGTGCTGAAGAGTTGATTCAGATTGTCACGAATGTTGCAGGTGTTACGCCAGAAATGTTAGTGCCTGTTGCGATGATAGGTGCAAAGCTACCAGAAAAAGATGGCTCAATTTTTAAAATCAAAAAATCCAAGTTGCGTGGTGAGCTTTCACAGGGAATGTTCTGTGGTGCGGAAACACTCGGTATAGATGATGACTCAGAGGGGCTATTAGAGATTCCTGCGAATGCCAAACCTGGTGAGGATGTAAGAGAGTTATTGTCACTCAATGACGCCGTTTTAGAATTTGATATCACACCTAATCGTGCAGATTGTTTGAGTATGGCAGGTATAGCGCGAGAAGTTGGCGTGCTTACCAAAACTGATTTGATGCCAGTGACGCAAGCTAGTGTCATTGCAGTCGCTAATGATGTTTTTCCTGTCACAATTGATGCTGTTGATGGATGCCCTCGTTATGTAGGCAGAATTATTAAGAATGTTAACGCTGCGGTAAAAGCTCCTCGGTGGATGCGTGAAAAACTAAGACGTGCTGGTATTCGCAGTCTTAGTGCAATCGTTGATGTTACCAATTATGTGCTACTCGAAATGGGTCAGCCTATGCATGCCTTTGATCTTGATAAGCTATCAGGCGGTATTCAGGTGCGTAGAGCAGAATCTGGAGAGAAATTAGAGTTGCTTGATGGGCAAATCATCGAATTGCGAGACGATTCTATGGTGATTGCTGATGAAAATTCTGCTGTTGCATTGGCGGGAATCATGGGTGGGTTACCGACATCCGTAACTGATGCGACCACGAATATTCTGCTTGAAAGTGCGCATTTTAAACCTGTGCAAATTGCAGGTAAAGCGAGAAGCTATGGATTGCATACTGATTCATCTTATCGATTTGAGCGAGGAGTATCTCCAGAGATTCAGGTTCGGGCTATCGAAAGAGCAACCGAACTGATTGTTGAAATCTGTGGTGGTGAACCAAGTGTCATCGTTGATGAGGTTGCCGATAAAACTGTTTTGGAACAGCGTGTTATTAAGCTTCGGAGAGAGCGTGTGTCGCGAGTTCTGGGGCTAGAAATTGATGATGCAGAGATCGAAAATATCTTAACAAGATTGGGGTGTGTATTATCTAAGGAAGATGATGGCTGGCAAGTTACTGCCCCATTATTTCGCTTTGATATGCAGATTGAAGTTGATCTGATAGAGGAGCTAGCAAGGATTTATGGATATGATCAAATCCCAGCAACCTTGAGAAAACTATCTCCGATGAAAGTCGTAGATAGTGAAGCGGAAATACAATTAGATGCCTTTCATAAGCTATTGACTTCACGAGACTATCAAGAAGTGATAAGCTACAGCTTTGTAGATGCTGAGATTGAGTCGTTGCTAACGCCAGAGATGCAAGCAGTTGCCCTTGCAAATCCGTTGTCAGCGGAGTTAGCGGTGATGAGAACGACATTATGGTCGGGCCTATTGAAGGTCGCTTCGCATAATTTAAAACGTCAGCAGAGTCGGCTACGTCTCTTTGAAACGGGTCTTACCTTTGTTCAAACAGACGAGGGGTTGGTTCAACGCAAGAAATTATCGGGCTTGATTACCGGTAGTTTACAACATGCGCAATGGGCGAGTTCAGCTCAGAACGTTGATTTTTATGATATAAAAGGCGACGTTGAAGCGTTGTTGGGTGTTGCAAGTGGTCAAGATTTTGTATTTGAAGTGGGAACTGTTGACTGCTTACATCCTGGACAATCTGCAAATATAATAAATACTGGTGGTGAAGTGATTGGACATGTAGGTGCACTTCATCCCGGTATAGAAAAACAACTATCTTTGGGGCAAAATGTTTTCATTTTTGAATTAGATGTAGAGCGAATCAAGCATTGTGAGATTCCCGTCTATAAAAAAGTTTCTGCATATCCTGCGATACAGAGAGATTTAGCATTGCTTGTATCGGATGATGTACAGTTTTCTCAACTTGAAGAAGTGCTAAAAAAATCTGAAATAGTGCAGCTGATTGACTATCATTTATTTGATAGCTATGTTGGTCAAGGTGTTCCCAAGGGGCATAAAAGCCTTGCGATGAACCTCACTTTTCAGGATGTAGAGCGCACACTAGAAGAGGCAGAAATTAATTCATTAATAGAAAAGTTGGTTAACCTGTTAGCAAAGCAAACTGGTGCGAGTCTAAGAATATGAGTGGAGCAGACAAAAACATGACGCTTACAAAAGCAGATATTGTTGAAAATTTATACGAAGAAGTTGGATTGAATAAACGTGAAGCTAAAGATTTAGTGGAAATGTTTTTTGAAGAAATAAAAGGTGCCCTTGAAGAAGGGGTTAATGTGAAATTCTCTGGTTTTGGTAACTTTATGTTACGTGATAAAAGTGAGCGTCCGGGAAGAAACCCTAACTCTGGTGAAGAAATTCCGGTAAGTGCGAGACGTGTTGTTACTTTTAGGCCGGGGCAGAAATTAAAGCATCGAGTAGAAGCCTATGCTGGAACCGAGTAACAATAACGAACTACCCGCAATACCTGGAAAACGGTATTTCACCATAGGTGAAGTCAGTAAACTCTGTGGTGTTAAGTCTCACGTTTTGCGCTATTGGGAGCAGGAATTTCCAAACCTGAAGCCGATGAAGCGTCGAGGTAATCGACGATATTATCAGCGTCAAGATGTGCTCTTAATTCGTCAAATTCGTAGTTTGCTTTATGATAATGGTTATACCATTAGTGGTGCTCGGTTAAAGTTAAGTGGTGATGCTGCTGAAGACGATCATGCGCAGTCTCATATGTTAGTGAAGCAACTTATTGCTGAACTTGAAGAGATCTTAGTTGATTTAAAGCGCGCTTAAGCGGAAAATTAGTTACCTCGAGAAAGGCTATCCCATGGGATAGCCTTTCTTTTGTTAAGGATGACCATATACTAGTAGATGAATGTTATTCGATGTAATTGAATGGTATTGATAAGTATTAAATCAACACATCAGGCCTGATTGTTTCTATTCTTAGATACAGTTTTAAATGATTGTTATATAAAAAATATTAGCTTCTCAGGTGGCGGTGTGAATGCAAGTGGAGCTTTAGATGTTCTATGTGTGACTGATATCTAAAGTATTGATAATGAAAGTTCAGTTGCTATTTGCGATAAACAATACTCACATGAGTTGAATTGCATTTGCTATCGTAAGGATGGATGCATACAATTGGCGAGTTTTCTGTTGCAGCTTTGCAACGACATTAAATAAAGATGGAGACAACCTATGCCCTGGAATGAACCGGGCGGGGATAAAGACCCCTGGAGTGGTAATAAAAAGAAATCTACCGATAATAATCCGGCAGATAAAGTAACAGAACTATTCTCGAATATGTCGAAAGGTGGTGGGGGCGGCGGAAAGCTGTTGTATTTCTTACCACTCATTGCCTTGGCTATCTGGGCATTCTCAGGCGTGTACCAGTTAGAGTCTGGTAAGCAGGGGGTTGTTCTTCAGTTTGGTAAGTTTAAAGAAATAACAACACCTGGTTTACACTGGATTGCACGTCCTATTCAAACGGTTGAAATCGTGGATATGCAGCGAAACCGTTCTGCAAATGACCAAACAACCATGTTGACAATGGACGAAAACATTGTTGATCTTGAAGTCGAAGTTCAGTATCTGGTTGACGATGCGAAAGCGTATCTGTTCAATGTCATGTTACCTGATTTCGAACGAGATCAATCACAAGGTGTTTTGTACCAAGTGATGCGAAGTGCTATTCGTGAGGTGGTTGGCGCTAGTGATATGGATTTCATTATAAAAGAAGGTCGTACTGAGATTGAAGAAAAAACTAAAGAGTTGATGCAGTCCATTTTGTCAGAGTATAAAACGGGTTTACAGATTGTGAAGGTTAACTTGACCTATGCAGAGGCACCTAAAGAAGTAAAAGATGCTTTTGATGATGCCAACCGTGCTCGAGAGGACTTTAATCGTTCTAAGAACCGTGCAGAGACTTATTCGAACAAGGTAATTCCTGATGCTCGTGGTAAGGGTGCGCGTCTGGTTGAAGAAGCGAAAGCGTATAGAGACCAAGTGATTGCAAAGTCTGAAGGTGATGCGTCGCGCTTTAGTAACTTAGTTGCTGAGTATCAAAAAGCTCCAGAAGTAACAAGACAGAGACTTTATCTTGATACCATGGAGAAAGTTATGTCTGGTAGTAAGAAGATCATGATGGATACAACTTCTGGTAATAATATGTTTTATTTACCTCTAAATACAGATGGTGGTGCGTCAGAACAAGGTTCTGTAC
Organism: uncultured Thiotrichaceae bacterium; assembly: GCA_902727985.1. Classification (GTDB taxonomy): domain Bacteria; phylum Pseudomonadota; class Gammaproteobacteria; order Thiotrichales; family Thiotrichaceae; genus HyVt-477. The sequence goes on from CACVAY010000071.1 coordinate 48,931, forward strand.
CTCCTCCTGTTAGTCCTAGTGTTCTAGAACGTTTGAAGAGGGAAAAGGACGCGGCTGAAGCGAATCGTCAAGCTGCATCAAGAACGACACTTCGGGAGGGGCGTTAAATGAAAGTCTCACAAGGATTGTTTATTGCGATTGCGGTCGCAATATTTATTGTCTTTACTTCCATCTATACAGTTGATGAACGAGAAAAAGCACTTAAGTTTCGCTTTAAAGAAATTGTTCAAGCTGATATTGGCCCAGGTCTACATTTTAAATGGCCTACGAACTTAGTTGACAATATTAAAAAGTTTCCTGCGCAAGTGTTGGTTTTGCAGGTTGATAAAAAACGTTTTCTGACAGGCGAAAAGAAATATGTGTTAGTTGATTTCTTTGTTGAGTGGAAAATCAAGGACGTGACACGCTATTATGTTGCAACCCGAGGTGATTATGCTACTGCTAATCGTCGTTTAGAGAGTATTATGACGGCGGGTCTTCGTGGTGAGTTTGGTAAACGAACTATCCAAGAAGCGATATCTGGCCAACGTGGCGAGATTATGCAAACGCTCCAAGAGAAGTCGAATATTGCTGCTAATGAACTTGGCGTGCAAGTTGTTGATGTTCGAGTAAGTCGTATTGATTTCCCTGACAGTGTTAGTGAATCTGTATACGATCGTATGCGTTCAGAACGGATGCGTGTTGCTCAGGACTTCCGTTCTCGGGGTGAAGAAGAGGCGGAAAAGATCAAAGCTGCTGCAGACCGTCAATCTACAGTAATTATGGCTAACGCCTATAAAGAAGCTGAGACTGTACGTGGTGAAGGTGATGCTAAAGCTTCAGCTATTTATGCGCAGGCCTATCAACAGGATTCTGAGTTCTATTCGTTCTATCGTAGTTTGAATGCTTATAAAAACTCGCTGGGTCAAGAGGGTGACGTAATGGTACTTGAACCGAATTCTGAGTTCTTTGAGTTCTTCAAAAACAAAGGTAAATAAGATCGTTTGTGAATATTGATTGGAACGATTTACTGAATGCCCTCGCTTTGGTGTTAATCATTGAGGGCATTATGCCTTTTGCCAGTCCCGGCACTGTTAAACAAACCTATCGGAAAATTACTGAACTATCCGAAGAAACGCTTCGAATGATTGGCTTGGGTAGCATGGTGGTGGGTTTGTTGGTTTTATTCTTACGATGAGCTACTCTGAAATGAAAGATAATCAAAACTGGTTATTGCCTGACGGTATTTATGAATCCTTACCTGAGGAAGCTCAGCGTTTAGAAAATTTGCGGCGAGATTTATTAAATCTTTATGCAGCTTGGGGATACCAGTTAGTCTTACCACCTATCGTTGAGTTTATGGATTCTCTATCGACTGGCACGGGTACGCAACTTGATCTGCAAACCTTCAAAGTGACAGATCAAATGACCGGTCGTGTAATGGGGATTCGTGCAGATATTACTCCGCAGGTGGCGCGTTTGGATGCTCATCAGATGGGAAAAGCATTACCCAACCGCCTGTGCTACGCAGGCCCTGTTTTGAGAACGCGCAGCAATCACTCGAATCGTGGTTCACGTTCTCCCTACCAGATTGGTGCTGAGTTATTTGGTCATGCTGGTTTGGATAGTGATCTTGAGGTTATAGCATTAGCGCTTGCGTCTATTGATAAATGCCATGCTGGTGATGTCGTCCTTGATCTTGGGCATGTCGGTATTTTTTCTGCGTTAGCTAAGGCATTGTCATTTGATGCAGTGACAAAGGCAAATGTGTCAGATATGTTAAGTCGCAAATCTATTCCAGAGTTAAGTGAATGGGTTGCCTCGCAAGATCTGGATCCTGCTTATGCCGATATTTTGCTGAAATTACCCGAATTCAATGGCGATATATCAGTAGTTGCTGAAGCGAAGGTGGCAATAGGTGACAGCAATACTAGAATGACGGAGATTCTTGACTCTCTAGAGCAGACCTCAATACGTTTAGCTAAGCGATTCCCAGACGTAACCATTCATGTTGATCTATCAGAATTGCGTGGTTATGCTTATCACACGGGGATGGTTTTTGAGATCTATGCTGCAGGAATGAGACGTGAAATCATCAGAGGCGGGCGTTACGATGGTATCGGCGCGGCTTTTGGTAATTCTAGACCAGCTACTGGTTTTTCAACAGATTTGCGAATACTCGCTGATATCAAAAATGCGGCTGATACTGATACTGTGCAAGAAAAAATTCTTGCCCCGGTTGGCGAAGACTTGGAGCTGGTGCAGGTAATTGATGCGCTACGCGCAGATGGCTGTCACATAGTCAAACAATTGGATGGACAACAATACTTAGCACGAGAGTTGGGTTGCCAGAAGCAACTTGTCAAACAAGATAATGACTGGGTCATTGTCCCAGTATAGGAAAGGAGAGTATAGAGGATGGGAAAGTTTGTTGTTGTACTAGGAACCCAATGGGGTGATGAAGGCAAAGGTAAAGTTGTAGATCTATTAACAGAGAATGCATCAGCAGTGTCACGCTTTCAAGGCGGTCACAATGCTGGTCATACGCTTGTTATTGATGGTAAAAAAACAGTTTTACATCTTGTCCCATCAGGCATACTTCGTGAAGGCGTTGATTGTATGATTGGTAATGGTGTGGTACTTGCTCCCGATGCCCTTCTTGAAGAATTAGATATGCTTGAGAGTCAGGGTATTCCTGCAAAGAGTCGTTTAAAGGTCTCAGAAGCTTGTCAGCTTATTCTCCCTTATCATGTTGCGTTAGATGCAGCACGTGAAGCAGCGCGAGGTAAAAAAGCGATCGGAACAACAGGTCGTGGTATCGGCCCTGCTTATGAGGATAAAGTATCACGTCGTGGTCTGCGTGTTAGTGATATGTTAGATCCACAGCGTTTAGCTGATAAGCTAAAAGAAGTCATGGAATATCACAATTTCTCTTTGGTGAATTACTTCAAGGCTGAGCCGGTAGACTATCAAACCGTGCTTGATGAAACACTTAAGATGGCTGAAATTATTAGGCCAATGGTTTGTGATGTCACTGATGAGCTACATAAGCATCGCAAGGCTGGTAATAATGTGATGCTGGAAGGTGCTCAAGGTACATTATTGGATATCGATCATGGAACCTATCCTTATGTAACATCATCAAGTCCAACTGCAGGCGGTGCTTGTACTGGGACGGGTGTAGGCCCTCACTTTCTTGATTATATTTTGGGTATTACAAAGGCGTATACCACACGCGTTGGTTCAGGCCCATTTCCAACAGAGTTATTTGACGATACTGGTGCATTCTTGGCTGAAAAGGGTAACGAATTTGGTGCCACGACAGGCCGTGCAAGACGTTGCGGTTGGTTCGATGCTGTCTCTTTAAAGCGTGCAATGAATATCAACAGTATCACGGGTATTTGTTTAACAAAGTTAGATGTTTTAGATGGCTTGGATACCGTGAAAATTTGTACGGGCTATCGTGTTGATGGTGAGGAATTCGATGTGCCTCCTGTGTCAACTATTAAGTACGCCAAGTGTGAGCCAGTCTATGAGGAAATGCCTGGTTGGTCTGAATCAACAGTTGGTGTAACGGATTATGAGGCATTGCCTGAAAATGCAAAGAATTACATTACGCGTTTAGCTGAGGCAGTAGAAACACCCATAGATATCATTTCTACCGGCCCAGATAGAGAGCATACAATTATTCTTCGTAACCCTTATGGATAAACTTTCGATCTAAAGTTGCTGCCTGGATACTTCGGGTATTCAGGCAGGCTACCGATACACATCATTCTTTGACCTCGTTACTTAGTCAGCATACAATCCAGAGAATAATTATAATGAGGTGATGTTATGGGGATTTTCTCAGGCAAACCATTGTTTAGTCTGCTTACGGCGTTACCCGTTTTATTGGGTGTCATAACCATAATGTTTGTCTTCTTTAGTGATAAAAGCACACGGCTTAGTTACTCAATATCTATTCCCCTATTTTGGTTTTCCCTGTTTCTCCTCATCAGCGCTGTAATATCAGGCATCATAGTTTTTATGATCATGAGAAATCAATTGAACCGAAGTAAACGTCTATCAAATAGAGACGAATTAACGGGGTTGTACGGTGCTAGGGAAATAAACCGTTTCTTACGTTATGATGTTGAACGGTTGTATAGATACAATGGAGACCTATCGCTTATCCTACTTGATATAGATAATTTTTCTGCCTTAAACGATGAGTATGGTGTTAAAAACGGCGATGTTTTGCTGCAACAACTGAGTCGGTTACTTTTAAAAGGCATTAAATATGTGAATAAGGAAGAAAAAGAATTTCACGGAATCCGTAATTCAGATATTGCTTTTCGCTATGAAAATCAGGGGCGGATTTTGATTATCCTTCCCGAGACACATGCTAAAGGTGCCTATATCGCTGCAGAAAGGATTAGAGAGGCGATTATGTTTACGGAGTTTACTATGCACAGTAGTGATAAAAAGCTTCGCACAACCGTTAGTGCCTCTGTTGTGAGTTTTAGGACGCAAGATGACACGGTTGAATCGTTGTTATCACGAGCTGGCACGTTATTACAGAAAGCTAAGATCACACAAAATAGCATCGTAATGGAAAACCCTCTGAGTACCATAGGTACGCCTTATGATGTTACTTTAACCGAATCAACTGCAGTTTGAGTCGCAAGATGTTTAATATGCGATTGTTACATTGTTAGTTTGCTTTTTCTTATTGACACATATCTTATGCACAAACGGCCCTTGTGCAAGCAAAACAATAAGATGTGATTCTAAGCATGGAGATTGATCTTAGGTGATTTCACTATTTAAAGTAAGTTTTCAACAAAATGCTATAAAATATTAATAGATAACTGTTAATTTTTTTCTTATACTGTTAATTAAATCGTTCATCAGGAGAAATAAAATGGAAAAAACAGTTATCAGAAGAGGCATAGGCGCGATTGTTCTTGCGCTTGTAGCCGCTTTATTACTGGGTTATTTATTAAAAGATAAAGGCCCTCAACGCAAGGAAGTGGTGGATATGAAGTTATCTCCTGAACCTATCAGAATTTTCCCTGGTGGAAGTTCTGAAGAGGCAACTGCGGAAGGGAATTCTACAGGAGAAGAGTCTACAGGCAATGTAGCAACGGCCGCAGCAGCTACCGCCGCTGTAGCAACTGCTGCTGCAGTTGCAGGTTCTGCAACAAAGGATACAGCTGGCAACGCCATGGCTAATGTCAAAGACAGAGTGGTAGATCCCGTAACAGGTAATCCATCTGTGGCTAATGGTAATGTTACCAAGGATGGTGCAGGGCAGGCTGTTTATGGAAGCAATTCTGCAGGCCCGAAAGATACGCCAGCTGGTTTTGCTGTAAGAGCGCCCAAGCAAGGTGAAGTTCGCCCGATTGTCGATGATGCGAGCACAGTTGCACGAAAAGCAACACCTAAGTCAAATGCACGGCTTGTTGGCGAAAAAAAATTACCGCCTGTAACATCAAGCAAAAAATCAACGTCTGAGCCTTCAACATCAAAGAAGGTCGCGAGTACTAGAAATAGCACATCCACACAGAGCAGAGCAAGCACTCCTACAGTCGCGTCTACAAATGCAACGGGTCGTAACAAGTATGTTGTACAATTGCTCGCAACATCAAATTCAACGAAAGCTAAGAATTTACGAAATACAATGAAAAGCGAGGGTTATCCTGCCTTCATTAGTACAGTACAGAGTTCTGGAAAAACATTGTATCGTGTGCGAGTTGGTGGATATGCTGGTAGATCGGTTGCGATGAAAAAGCAAAGTTCTATGAAGCGCCGTTACCTGAAGAACAAGTACGTACAAAGTAGTATTGTGGTTAGGAATTAATGGATCTAAATTATATTGATATAGGTATTGTTGTTCTGACATTGTTGTCAGCCCTTGTTGGTTTTGTGAGAGGCTTTGTAAGGGAAGCAATATCATTAACAACATGGGTTGCGGCGATTGCTCTAGCATTTATTTTTGCAGAGACGTTATCAGCAAAACTACCTTTCAATATATCGCATGATTTGGCGCGAATGGGGGTGTCTTTTCTCCTGATCTTTATTGGCGTTATCGTGTTGGGTTCCATCATCAATTATCTATTTACGAAAGCAATCAGCGCTATCGGTCTTGGTGCTGTTGACAGAGTTCTGGGGGGAGCCTTTGGGGTTCTCCGAGGTGCTTTGATTGTTACTCTAGCTGTTCTACTTTTGGGTCTGGGATTGACGCCGATCACAGAAATGGATCTTTGGAAAACATCGCAATTGATTCCCCATTTCTCGGATGCTGCTGAGTGGTTGAAGGAATCTATTCCAGAAAATGTCGCCGAACAAATCAAAGCTCTGGGTGAACGTCTTGGGATTTCTGCGGAAGATATTCCTATAAATTCCGAATCTGCCGTTACCACACCCGCTAAACCAGAATGATCCCGAATTTTCCACAGCAGACGTTAAATGTTGCAGATCGGAAGCTTTTAAAACACTTTCATGCATTATCTTCAGCAAACCGTGAGACGCTTCTCCGGTTTGCTGAATTTCTAGTTATTGATAGTGCTGCAGATAATGAAGAATCATTGAAACGTTCAGAGAAACCATCTTCTCCCCAAGCGCCTGAGGTTATAGAACGTCCAGCTGAGGAGAGTGTTATTAAAGCTATTAAGCGCCTTTCTGCTACGTACCCAATGGTGGATAAGTCTACCATGTTAAATCAGACTTCAGACCTTATGACAAAGCATTTGATTCATGGGCAATCCGCATCTGAAGTCATTGATCAATTAGAAAAGCAGTTCGAGGAAGCCTATCAAACGTATTGTGCTGAATTTACAATATAGCTACTGCCAATGTTGGTGTCTTGTTAACAGAGCGTCTGGTTATTTCAACCCATAAATCTAGGCTATATCAGACAAGCGAATCTCTTCTAATAGTTCATAGGGATCTTGGTTTCTGTTATCAGTAACTTTATCAGTAACTTCCGAGCAAATACGTTGCATGATGGGTAAAAGCTCAAAGAACAGCTCAAGAAGTTCAGGGTCTAGCGAACGTCCCGACATTTCCTTCATTAGTTTGGTCACAACGTCTTCAGAGAAAGCTTTTTTATAGACGCGTTCATGGATGAGAGCATCATATTTATCAACAATACAGACAATCCTGGCGGTTACGGGAATTTCTTTTTCTCTGAGTCCATGAGGATACCCTTGACCATCCCACCGTTCATGGTGGCACAAGGCAATGGTAGAAGCCATATTTAGCACAGGAATGTTGCTATCTCCCAATAAGTTGGCTCCAATCTCGGTATGTTGTTTCATTATTTCAAATTCTTCGTCAGTGAGTTTGCCTTTTTTAAGAAGAATTTTATCAGGGATTCCTATTTTTCCGATGTCATGCATGGTCGCGGCTATACGGATATCATCAATACGTTGTTCATCCCACCCCAATGCTTTTGCCATAGCGGCCGCATATAAACCGATACGTTTGACATGAGCCTCGGTTTCCTCATCACGATAGCTGGTCAAACTAACAAGCTTTATAGCGATCTGTTCTTTCTGCTGTTGTACATGTCGTGTACGTTTTGCAATTTCGTTTTCAAGTTTTTCCTGAGAAAGTAGCCCTTCTCGAAGAGATTGTAACCGTTGTACTTCTTGTCGGTATTTCTCACCAAGGTTTTGTAAGAGAAGTATATCCTCGCCATCAATTTTTATGGCACTTGCTTCTAGCGCTAACTCATGACCTTTTTCATCCGCTTCAACCCATGGCCCCGAAGTAAGAGCCTCTATTTTTCCCGATTTCCAATGGCGTTCTGCTTCATCGATAAAGCACCCTAGGTAAGGAAAATATTGAGTTAACCGGTAAGTGCCTTCACTGTTATGGTTGAGAAAAAAAAGAAGCCAATCAGTTGGTCTGGAATGAATAATAAATTTGCCGTTAGTGTCTTTTTTAAAGACCACCACATCAAATGAGTTATATATGAGTTCTTCTAGTTTATCCATGATGTTGTAGCAGTTGCCCCCCCAGGTTACTGAATATTGAATCGACGCTTTGACCAGACTTTGCGCTGGTCTCAAAAACAGGATAATCGGTTCTCTTAAGTTGTGAGAATTGTTCCTCTGTTACTTCCCACTCATGCTTGATATCTGCTTTATTAATCGCAAATACCACAGGAATCTCACCACAAGACTCGACGACCTTTTGGTGTATTGATAATGCCTTGTGGACTGTTGAATTACGTGATCCATCGATGACGATAATATAGCCATCTAGTCCACGTAAATAAGCAGGACGAATGTTCGTAAAATCATCTTCACCGGCAATATCCCAAATCATCAGTGATAGTTGTTTACCATCAATTTCAAACACTGCTTTGTCTATTTTAACCCCAACCGTTGTTAAATATTTGTCACTAAACAGACTATTAATGTGCTGTTGGATCAGGCTGGTTTTCCCCACGGCAAAAGAGCCAAGCAAGCAAATTTTTTTTTGTATCATATGCGTTATTTCTCCCTAATAAACGCGAATTTGAAAACGAATACTTCGTTCGTTCTCGATGTTTATTTCTTGTTGGTTGTACTGACTTTGCGACACTAGAATAAAACTTGGCACACCTGATTGGATCAGCGCATGTTTAATATAAGTTTCGCGTTTTGTTCTTAATTTTCTGTTTTCTTGAAGGCTCCCGGTTTGGTCGGTATTGCCAATGATTTGTATTTGAAGTGATTGTTGCAAGCTATTCGTAAGACGCAGTAGCTCAATGATAGACTGGGCTAACTGCTGAATTTGATGTTCTTGATTCGCTAAAGCTGTCGCTTTGACATCAAAAAAGAACTTTGATTGTTCAATGCCACGAATAAGAGCTTGAGATTGTTGAGAGCGAGTATCTACAACAACGGCCACTTCAGCTGGAATTACTTTAAGTTGCTCAGTATTAATACCCTTCAAGCCTGCGACGAATCGCCAATTCTGGTTTAATTGATCAACCCATGTTTCATGTGCAGTACCTCTAATGTACAAAATTGCATCATCATGAAGTGTACTAAGCACTCCATCGGGAGGGATCAGTTTTTGCTTTGCGCGTCGAGATAGCATTTCCTTATCCATTGATAAATAGGGAGCTAGATTAAGCGTGGTTATGTCTCGTGTAATGTCGTGCTGTTGAATGATTTTTTTTGGATCATCAGCTAAGGGGTCAATCAAAGCATCGATTTTATATCCATTGTAAGTTTGGGCCTTATCGAGAATCACCAGACCAGGTGTTTGTTCAAGCTCATTGAGAACAGTTTCCCATTGTTGCTGCTTTTGATAATTTTGGTAAAACGAAAAGGCTGCTAATCCCAAAAAAGCCGCAATGATGATATATAAGAATTTTGGCGATGATTTCTTCGTCGCTGTTCGCTGTTCCTGTTTGATCAGGCAACTTCTTAACCACGACTCCGACCTAGAGAAGGCTGCTGTATCGCCATTGTAGCCTTCGAATTCCTGACCAAAATTCTGATGGATTTCTTCTAATGTATCGCTTAATAAATCATTGAAGTAATTAGGAACATGGCCACGTATCACGCAGGCAATGACAGCTCGGGGGCCATGCTCCATTTGTACGGTCAATTCGCCCAAGCGCATCTGGCGTAGGTTATCATCATGATCAACATCGAAGGAGTCTTTGATGAAATCTTGAATGGCAGTGAGCATCCCTGACACCATATCAGGGTCATTGGTTAAAGCATGCTCGGCTTGTAGGTGTTGAAGCAATAAGCCATTATCTTTATGAATCAAAAATACCTGTTCAACCTGATATTCCAGAGTGTTCATCATCATAATGTGTGCATAGCTTTGCCCAGTACGCCATGCATCGAAACGCCAGCGCAAAGCGCGAATTGACAAACTATGTTCCAGCATCTGATTTAATTGAGCCATGCTATCTGCGAGTGTTTGGTAAATAGACTTACGAATAGCAGGCCCCATAACAGGGTAGAGCACGTCTGCGATTTTTTTAGGATTATTATAAATGGATTCGATGAGCATCTGCTCAATCAGAGGGCTTAAGGTTTTTGGAAATGATTGATCTGTATCGAGGCGTTTTTTAATGGCCTCTGAAATGACCTGAGAAACATGTGTACTGAACGCTTCATGGTCTTCATAACGCTCACGTAGTTGCAATAATGCATCATAATTATCGCCGAAAAGAAGTTTTCGTAATTGTATTATGTCAGCAGAGCCCGTCACTGAATTACCCTACTAGCTACTTTCGAGCTGTTTTGCAAGTTCAGCAAAGGTATTAGCTAATAGTTCGCGATCCGCTTTATCTTTCTTAAGCTTTGCATGCTCTTCTTCAAAGAGATTCATCAGGTCTTGTTGTTCTTGAGCAAATTCTTTTCTTAGTGCAGCGATTTCTGATGTCATTTTTGTTGATAGTTGTGTAAACATTTTTTGCATGTTTTCACTAAGCACAAGATGTTGCTGAGATATTTCCTTGAAACGTTTCTGATGCTGAATGTTATCATCAAGACGTGCTTTGTTTTCATCAGACAGTAACTGATTGAGCAGGCGAATCTCGGTATGCAGAATGTCAAAATCATTCGACATATCGTATCGGATCTTCTGGTCGTGATTATCAATCAAAAGCTCAAGATCAATAATGCGCTGATCATGCTCGCGCTTTTGTTCACCGAACAAAATGTCGCGAACCATACTTAAGCTATTATCTTCTGCCTGTGACTCTGAATGAGTGTGGTGATGATTTTCCGCATTGATCGTTTCAGGGGTTTGCTGAGAAGGCTTATCATCAAGCTGCGAGGGGTTCTCTATAGTGGTATTTGTCATGATTTTTATAATTTTTATAATTTGATCTGACTAAAATATCATAGGGTGTGTGTAAAATACCAACAAATTAGATGTGCGGGCGAGAGAAGCATCGAGACGCCAAAATAATAGAACTCGCTATGTCTGGTTCAATCAAGGTTTTTAGAAATTAAGAACTACTGCTTAGAAAGCCAGTCGGTTATTAAGGCAAACACTTGTTTTGGGGTTTCTTCTTGCGGCATATGTCCCGCATCACGAATCAGTTTGAGGGTGCTATTGGTAAGGTCATTATGTAAGCGTTTCGCATTACGGCGATGAATGACAACATCATGATAACCCCAGATGATTAAAGTGGGTTGTTGGATTTGTGCGTATTGTTGGGATACTGCTTCTATATCTTCAGGAATTAATTGCTTGGTTGATTGTAGAAACACATACCGAGAACGAGGGCGTAATAAATTGCGTGCATATTCTTTGACCCCTTCAGAGGGAATCTTCATATCATTGTAAAATGAAAACTTATAAGCCTGTTTGGCCTGCTTTGTGGGGGAGACTACGTAGATACCGATGTCTCCAACAACAGGTTTTGATAAATCACGTAGCATGGAGGGTAGGTTTTGTTTGTAGGCTGCTGCATCAATTAAAACAAGACGCTCGATATCCCATGTTTCTTGTTCTGCCATTAAGGTTAATGCGAGAGCGACTCCGCCCCCTAGAGAGTGCCCAACCAGGGTAAACTTGTCTAACTGCTGCTGCTCTATAAATTGTTTAACAACGATGGCTTGATCATAAATGGAATAGCGGCCATCTCTTGGCTTAGGTGATTTTCCAAAGCCTTTCATATCCAGACTAATCACTCGGTATTGCTTAGCAAGATCATCGACAAGATAGCGCCAGGTAAAACTGCTTTCTCCTAAACCATGCAGTAATAACAGTGTTTCGCCAGTACCTTGTTCTTCATAGTGTAGTTGGGGGATGATTTGAGCGGGTTTTCGCTCGACGCGCTCTTTCCATGTGACCGGTGAAACCGCAGTGCAACCTGTGAGGCCTAGTAGTGCCAAGAATGCCCAAAATGCTTTCATTGTCGTCCTTTAAATACAGCTGGAATACTATAGATGATATTGTAACTGAAAGGCGTCCATCGGCTGATAGGTACTTCAGCTTT
>CACVAY010000071.1:60962-82266 GCA_902727985.1 uncultured Thiotrichaceae bacterium
TTTCACAAGCGATTGTGTGTGATGAGCAGGAAAAATCATTAATAAGGTAGATGAACCAATATACAAAAGAATCGGAAGTATCAAAAAAAGAACAAAGGAGAGAAAGATATTTTTCAAAGAATAGAGTTAGCTAAGATGAATAAGAGCTGTAATATTACCTATCCTTGTGAAGTAAGAATAGTGTTGTGTATGATCGCTACTGTCCAAACTTTAGATTGAGTGAGAATGACTTAAAATGATGTTTCTCAGAAATATATTCCGTCGACTGTTTGCCGTATTGTTTTTTGTGCCTAGCTGGTTTCTCTATGGCTCATCCTTGAAAAAAGATGAAGAAATTTTATTCTTTCCTACCAATGCCAAGCTACTAAGTGATGAACAATGGGAAGTATCTGTGCATGCGTGGATCTATGAAATGGAGAAGGGAACAGTTAGCAGAGATATTGGGCGTAAGCTGATTGGTGAAATATTAGAATTTGTTGATGTCACAGAAGCTCAAACACAATCGGCGTTATTTAAAGAGCGTATAAAATGGTTTTTGGTTGATAACGAACGCAACAAGGTGATTAATATGGGAGTCGATGGTCAGAGCCAGCAATCGCCAAGAAGTGTTGCCAATGGGCATATCAAATTCTCCACACAAGTCACAGCAAAGGATCAAGTTGGAACATGGATCGATATCCCGGTTAATATGCCGGCAGCTGATAAGCGAAGTTTTGCTGCCGAAACACAATTGATACCCCGTAGGGGTACATCTGTCATTTCTGATATCGACGATACGGTTAAAATATCTGAGGTCATGAATAAAAAAGCGTTAATCCAACACGTATTTTTCAAAGATTATGAAACCACAGAAGGGATGCCTGCCTTTTATGCTGAATTGGCCGAGCAGGGGTATTATTTTCATTATATCTCGGCCTCACCGTGGCAGTTGTATCCCAGTTTAAAGCCATTTATGGAGCAGCATTATCCCAAGGGAGCTTATTCCTTACGACATTTTCGGGTCACAGATAGTAGTTTCATTGCCTTCATGCGCTCATCAATGAATTATAAAATTAAAGCTATTAGCAATATCATTCAGCGTTACCCCGAACATCGCTTTATTCTTATTGGTGATAGTGGAGAAAAAGACCCCGAGGTTTATGCACAGATTTATCGTAAGTTTCCGAATAATATCAAGAAGATTTTGATTCGTAAGGTTGCAGGTTCTGCTTTAAGCGATGCGCGTAAAGAGCACATTTTCGAAGGTATTCCTGAGCACCGCTGGCAGTTTTTTGATACCCCCAATATGCTCGAGGCATTCTAATTATTTATCGGTTTTGACGGTGAAAAAGCAAGTTTTCTACTACGCTTAGAGTATGAATACTACAAGAAAAGTAGCGACTGATCAGCAAGCTCTGGAGACGTTGCAACGCCTAGAAGAAGAGCTAACGAATCGCCTTGAAAAACTCTCGGCTGATATGTCAAAAAGCCATAGTGCTGATTCTGGGGAACAGGCGGTAGAACGCGAGAATGATGAGGTGGTTGAGCAACTTCAACATGATACTGGTGAGGAGTTGCGACAAGTAGGTCAGGCGATTAAGCGTATTGAAGCCGGAACTTATCACCAATGCCAACAATGCGGTGGTGAGATTGCTGAAGCGCGTTTACAGGTTTTGCCCTATGTTTCCATTTGTATTGCTTGTGCAGAGTTAGCGGGCTAGTGATTACCGTTTAACTGTGTGTACAAACGGCATGTTTGAAAGAATACAACTGCCATTCATATGAGGTGGGTTAATCGCGGTTTAGTTGTTGTGCTATCTGTGTTGCAGGTAATGCCTTTGCAAACAGTAATGTAATCACATTCTCATCCTTGCCTAGCTTGTCATATACGGTCAGTTGTTTGCGCAGAACCGCTATATCTGCATCAGATGCGTCATCATTGCGTTGTCCCCTCGTTAGAATATTCTTCTCTAATTGCTCAATCTCTGTATCGAAATGTAGAATCGCAAACCCCGCATTTTGAGCTTCCGCTACGTTGGCAAAAGCATTCCGTTCTCCTCGTTTTAGGAAAGTTGCATCGACAATGATACTTTGCGCGTTCTGTAATAATAATGTCGCAATACGTGCCAGTTCGTCATAGGTTTTGTTGCTCATAGCTTGAGAATAGAGCCCTTCACCAAATGCTGTTTGTTCGCGATCAGTCGCTAACATACCTGCTAGGCGTTTACGTTCAATATCGGAGCGGATGTGTATCAAACCAAACTGATCGGCAATTTTGCTACTGCCCCACGACTTTCCTGAACCGCTTAAACCAAAGGTTATGAACAATGTTGGGGCGTGTTTTTGTGTGTAGCGATTGGCTAGGGAAAGATAGTTTGCAGTCAATTCGTTTTGTTGCTGTAAGTGTGCAACTTTGGCTCTGACGAGTGCTCGATAGACTTTGTAAAAACGCAAAACCTGAATCAGCTCATAATCTCCCGTGATGCTGAGATAGTGGTTTAGTAGATGGTTAGAGAAAAAGATATGGTTGTGGCTTTCCAAGTCCATCAGCAAAAATGCTAAATCACTGGCGACATCAATCCAACGTAGTTTTTCGCTGAACTCTAAAGCATCGAACAAGGTCAGTTTGTTATCAATACGTGCGATATTGGCTAAGTGCATATCGCCATGGCATTCACGGACTTTTGTTTTTTTGCGATCGGTGAACACGGGGCTTAGTATCTTTGCTGAGTGTTGACTCCATTTTCTCAAATTCTGAATAGCCGCTTGATGAACGTGATTATCAGATGCCAGCAAGTCGAGGTTTTCAAGACAAGGATCAAGTAATAAGTCTGGCGTTCCCCATGGGGTATCTAGAGCAGCACATTCTGCGCAGCGATGAAAGTTTGCAATTTCAGTAGCCAAATCTTCGATGTCTTGTAGTGAGATAGCCTGTTGATCGAGTAAGACATCGAATTGCTGTTGCGTATCAAATTGTTGCATTTTGACTGCATATTCGATGATGACATCATGCTCACTAAGAGGTGTGAGGCTATAGCCTTGTGAATGCGCATAGAGTGGAACGACGTCGAGATACAGTGAAGGGGCAGTGCGGCGGTTAATACGTAGTTCTTCTTCACAATAATGTTGACGATCCGACAGTTTTGTGAAGTCCAAGAAGCCGAAATCAACAGGTTTCTTTATTTTATAGACGATATTCCCTGTCAAAAATAAAATTGAAATATGCGTTTCAATGTGTTGAATGGCTGATACCGAATGCGGGTAAAAGTCTTTCTGCTGCATGGCAGTGGTGAGTTTTTCAAGGTTGTCGTTCATACCGTAACGGTAGCAAAGAAAGCATCATTTTGTCTTGCTCAGTATGGGTGAATGCTTCAATAGATCCTGCAAAGCAAGCCAAACGCTTTTGCCCAATGCATTCAGAGCTGTTGGATTTTATGGTGACAGGACTATTCACTGAGATCAGTAAGGTTCAAGTATCTGTTTGTAAAAATTGCCCTTGAGAAATAATCTCAAGCTTGTTTTGTTGAGCGACATAACGGTCTTGCTTAGTATTATAGCCCCAGTCTACCAATTGTAATTGTAGTGTTCTTAAAGCGGGGTTTTCTTGGATGCCGAGTAGAGTAGGAAGACGGTCTTCTATAAACACGAGTAGTTGGTTTGGGTGTTTCGCTAATAGGTCTTCTAATATTTGTTGTTTGCTTAATTGTCTATCCATACCGAAAATTGCGTCAGGTGCTAAGTGAATATCACTGGCTTCTAGAATCTTCTGCACAAAGCGTTCTTGCTTGGTGGTAATAATGTACCAATCTTGTTCTGCAAGTGTTTTTAATTGATCGGCAATGCCTGAAAATAGTGGGTTGTTGCGTAACCAATCTGCTTCATTATTTGCAATCCAGTGGTCACGTGTTTCACCAAACCATTGTTTGAGTTGCTGTGTGTTGATGCTCGCCGAAGCAATGGTTTCTGCAATCCGTGAATCATATTGATGACAAATTTCCTGTGCAGTATGTCTTTGCTGCAATAAGCGCATAATGAGAATGGCTTCATAACCTGTTTCCAAAACAGGGCGTACTGCGCGGAATTGTTCGATAAGTTCTGTGGTGATTGGCTGTTTGGCTATATCAGGCCAAATGGTTTGTGCGACTTTCCAGCCAGTCATAGCTGTTTCTATCGCGCTATCGCAAATTACACCGTCGAAATCAAGTGCATAAATGGGTGAGTCTGTTTCTCTGTTATTATTCATGAGTATAGTGTGGGAGGTCATAAGCGAGCAGCTACACAAGCTAGGCTTATGTAGCTATTGATGGTATCTAGTCACGAGACATGAACTTGCCTGTGCCAGTATTTACTTTGATTGTTTCGCCTGTTTCCAGGTATTCAGGTACTTGAATTTCTATACCGGTAGAAAGTGTTGCGGGTTTGTTGCGATTCGTTGCGCTAGCGCCTTTTAGACGAGGAGCTGTCTCGGTGATTTGCAAGCTTACCGTTGAAGGTAGTTCAATCCCCAAGATGACGCCATCCATGAGAAGGGCTGTAATATCTTCCATACCGTCGGTGATATAACCAATTTGCTCTGCGATATCGTCTTTGTGCAGATTGTGTTGGCTATAGTCTTCGTTATCCATGAAGACGTAGTTATCGCCATCGATATAGGAAAACTGCACTTTGATGCGTTGGCAATCCGCTTCTTTCAGCATGTCATCTGATTTGTAGGATTCGTCGCGCTTCTGCCCGCTTTGTAGATTGTTGTAGCGAATCTTATAGAGCGTAGATGCGCCGCGTGATGATGGACTTTGACAATCGATAGTTTTGACTGCATGTGGTACTCCATCGATTTCGATAATCATTCCGCGTTTGAGGTCGCCTGCTTTGGGCATAAGAATTCCTTGTAAATGTATATTGTTATTTGAATGCTATGATTCTACTGTGTTTGGGCGTGAGATTATCAGGAATACAATGTTGATGACACTTGAAAGATGGCAGAGGGTTTGCGACACCTTACAGATTGCGTGTGAAGAAAACGAATTCCAAAAATTGCTGCAGGCGTGGAGTGAGTCACAACGGGTTTATCATACCCAACAGCATTTGCAGGAGTGTTTACAGCACGTAGATTATTTTGCAGCTCAGCTGTCGGATGAAGAGGTGGCCATCATAGAAATTGCTTTGTGGTATCACGATGCCATATACCAGCTTTCTGCAAAAGACAATGAGCGCCAAAGTGCTAACTGGGCTATAAGCTATTTGCAAAAAGCAGGGGGGAGATTAGAAGTACTGGAAGATGTTGAGCGTCTTATTATGGTGACTTGTCATGATGCTTTACCTAAAGGCAAGTTACAGCAAGTTATAGTTGATATTGATTTGGCTATTTTGGGGGCGAGTTCAGAACGCTTTAATGAATACGGAGAACAAGTTCGCCAAGAATATGCGCATGTACCGAAGCTGATTTATCGATATAAACGGAAGTCTATTTTAAAGGGCTTTTTACAGCGCGATAAAATTTTCCAAACAAATGTGTTTAACTCGTGCTATGAGAATCAGGCTCGAACCAATCTCAAGAAAGAAATAGCCAGCTTATAATATGGCAAAGCCTTTAATTAGGACGTTGGGTCTGCTTGATGTTTTGCTCGAATATATTGCGTATGAGGCATATGTAATAGATCAGTAATTTTTCGAATCATATGCTCTTCATAGCGATCAACTTGCCCATCGGCAAAAGCGACTTTCCATAAGTTAACCAGCATTTCGTAGCGTTGATCATGGCTGAAGTTTTCAGTGATCACTTTGGTAAATTGGTAGAGATCGTTGGCTTTTTGTTGACTCTGCGTTGAGTCTGAAAGTAGGGCTTCCGCTTCTTCGCTATTAAGAGAAAATTGTGTGATGAGAATATCTTTGATGGCATTCGATTCGATATCATCCCATTCATGATCGGCAGCCATGACTTCGACTAATAACACAGCTGTTGCTTGGTCTATATTGACGCTGTCGTGATCTGAATCATTTGTATTAAATGAGTTAACTAAATCCAGAATAAATTTTCGCATAGCATTTTGATTAACGATTTCAAGAATAGCGATAGTAGCCTAATTTTCCCAGCAAGGCTTATACCTTCCTATGTTGTGTGCTAATTTAGAGACTTGCTTCTAGTTTTTTAGCAGGCTTTTTACATTCATTAGGAAGCCATGTGGAAAGTATTGTTAGGAGCTTTTCAGGATCTATGGGTTTGGAAATATAATCATCCAATCCTTGCTCCATATATTCCTCTTTTGCTCCTTCCATTGCGTTAGCGGTAAGTGCAATAACAGGAATATGTTTATGTGCATGTAACATCACTTGGCGTAGTTCAGACGTCGCCTCAATACCCCCCATACGTGGCATATTAATATCCATAAAAATAATATCGTAATCCAGTGAAAATTTTTCAATGGCATCAATGCCATCTACAGCAATGGTTATATCCATATTGTGTTTTTTGAATAAAGCCTTTGCAACAATTTGGTTAACGCGATTATCTTCAACTAATAGAATATTAGGTGCTCTTTCTGGACTACTATTCTTCTCCACCTTGACGGTTTTTGCCGCTTTTTTGGCTTTATCTGTTTTGTCGGCAGGTTTTTGTTTATCCAATAATGTCTGAATCTTAGCGACACTCACTGGTTTTATGCAGGTCGCTAGGTCTTCATTGTGAATGTGTTGGCTCATTAATGAAGGTTTCTGCCCCGCATCTACAAGGAAAATCCATTGATGTGTTGGAATATTTGTATCTTTTAATGTTTCCAGAAGTTGTTGTTGCTGAACTGTATCTAGATATTGAGTGTCTACGATGTAGAAATCATGGTTTGCATCATCATGGTGTTTATTGTCTGAAAATATACTTATATCATTGGCATGTTGAACCTGCATGCCAAGGCTTTCAAATAAGCTCTTTGTAATCGTCTTCAGTTCCTTTCTCGGTTGATGAAATAAAGCATTTCCTAGGTTTTGGATCTCTTGATATTTTGACTCAGTTGTTTTGTGAGGTAATTCAATCCAAAACTTGCTGCCTTTCCCAACTTCACTTTCTACTTCAATCTTTCCTGCCATCAGTGTAGTGAGTTTTTTGCTAATCGCTAAACCCAGACCTGTCCCTTTGATGGCTGATTTATCATGTTCGTAATTAGAAAGCTGATTGAAAGGAATAAAGAGGCCTTGTTGTGAGCTTTTTGAAATTCCCACCCCAGTATCTGATATTTCAAAGCGCAGATTTTCAGTGTTTTCCTCTCCTGTGACGCGAGACACCTTGAGTAATACATATCCTTCGTCTGTAAATTTAAGCGCATTACCCAGTAGGTTAATCAATACTTGTCGCAATCTGACTGGGTCAGAACTAAATTCGATCGGCATTTTTTCATCGAAGATTAACAGCAGTTCGATATTTTTTTCTATGGCGGTTATGGCAACAGAATTAATAACATCTTCGCAGAACGTATAGAGGTTGAAGGACTTGCTATGAATTTCAAATTTGCCAGCTTCAAGTTTTGAGAGGTCTAAAATATCATTGATGATATGCAGCAATGATTGTGACGATGAATGAATAATAGAAGCTTGTCGCCGCTGTTCCTCTGAAAGCGGAGTATCCATCAAGAGGTGCGACATGCCAATAATGCCATTCATAGGGGTGCGAATCTCATGGCTCATACTTGCCAGGAAATTACTTTTTGCCTTATTGGCGTTCACGGCAGCCTCTGTCGCCTCTTGCAGCTCGATAGTACGCTCATCGATGCTTTTTTCTAGAGAGGCAGCAAGCGTTGTTAGCGCTTGGTTCGACTCATAGAGTTCAAGGCTCTTGCTTTCAAGCAATTGTTCAGCCTGGCGGCGTGCTGCTTTTTCACGCTTTAGGCGACGTTCCAGTAACTTCGTTTCGTCACTCATTAGTCTAGTGTAATTGTTTTGTTAAAATGAACTTAGCGTGATTATTAGCACCATGAGAAAGATCTTCAACTTGCAGATCAATCTGCTCTTCGAAGTAAGTAATTGCACCCTCTATAAGCCCCTCTGCAACAGGAGCGAATGGACGTTCGGAGCTATAAATCATCTCTAATGTATTTTCATCGATACGTGTTGTATCAAAGCTCGGTAGTTCAGCTTCAGGGTAGAGTTTTTTGACTTCCACATGAATGTGGTTTTCAATCAAGTCGAGAAATTCAAAGCATGACTGGTTGCTTTCAAAGAAGCTAGGGTAAAGCACAACGAAGCGAGTAAAAAGATAGTTTCCAAAGGTCTTAACTAAAAGAGGAACATCCAAATCAGATTCTTCACTTAAATGTACAACCATTTTAATGAGTTCACTATGGTCGTAAGTGCCTACTGACGTATAAGCCCCTTCTGAACTCAGCTCAGATGCTTCAATGATACGGTCAGCAATGGCTGGTGAAAATTTGTCTTCAACCATTTCTAAAAATTCCGTAAATATTATCCCTTTCATGTTTTTCCCCATGTTTTTAAAAATTATTTTCCCCAAACCCCTTGGGAAAAGTCGATATACATAGCTCTTTATACTGTTTCAATTTCAGTGTTTATGCCGTCTAGGCGAGCCTTTTTTCGTAATGTCATTGTTTCATGCCAATGTGAAAATACTTGCTTTATCTCATTCATATCAATGGGTTTACTAAGGTAATCATCCATGCCCGCCGCTTTACACTTTTTGTCATCGTCTTTCATTGCATTTGCGGTAAAGGCAATAATAGGTACATTTTTACTGTGATGATTCATCGCGAGTTGTCGAATTTTTGAACTGGCTTCATAACCATCCATTTCTGGCATTTGGCAGTCCATAAAGACGGCATCAAAAGCTTCTTGTTCTACCGAGCGCAGTGCTTCTTTCCCATTGTTTGCAATGGTAACTTCACAGCCCATCTTATTGAGTATTGCAATCGCAACCATTTGGTTTACACGATTATCCTCTGCTAACAAGACACTAAATGTATTATCTGATGTTGCAGATGGTTTACTTGCCTTGGTTTTTTTATTTGCTACTGCTTGTTTCTCAATGACTTTTTTTGTTTTACTTGTCAGTTTTGGTTTTGAAGCATTTTGTAGCTTATTAAAAAAGACTTTAATCAAAGTATGCTTGATTGGCTTTGACATAAGATGAATATTCTCAGGGTAATCGATTTTTTCGAGAAGAGAATATTGAGGCTTGCTCGCATATAGGACAATCGCAGCTGATGAGTATTTTCTGATTTTATTAACGAAACTGAGACAGTTTTGATGATTGTCTGGATCAATATAAACAACATCGGCATCAATCGCGATAAGGTCAAAGGATGATTTTTTCACCTGAGTGACTAAGGCATTGGGTGTAGATGCCGATGTAGGCGTCATTCCCCAACCTAGTAATTGTTTGTTGTAATAGCGGTTAATGGCATGTGATGCATTCAACATTAGCACTTTACCCGAGCCTTTTATGAAGGGTTCTGATGAAGTATTTTGCGTATCAAGTTTGATGGTGAACCAGAAGGTTGAACCAATATTTGGTTCACTTTCAGCGCCTATTTTTCCGCCCATTAATTCTGAAAGTTGCTTACTGATAGCCAGGCCAAGCCCTGTTCCACCATGCTCCCGTGAGCTGGAACCATCAACTTGTGAGAACATGTCAAACAATGTTTGTTGGTCTTCTTTTTTGATACCAAGCCCAGAATCAATGATCGCAAAGTGTAGATGTTCATGATCTTGTAAGGTTACGTTTAAGATCACATGCCCTTCATCCGTAAACTTCAGGGCATTGTTCATGAGGTTGATGATGATCTGACGTAGACGTCCTGCATCTCCATTGATTTGTAATGGCACAGCTGCGTCAATGAAGAAAGCGAGATCAACATGCTTGCGTTCTGCTTCAGGTGTTAGTAAATCAATACAGGCTTCGATCATATGGGGAAGATTAAATGGTGTGTTCTTGATTGAGAGTTTACCTGCTTCTATTTTCGAGAAATCCAGAATGTCGTTGATGATCACGAGTAGGGAAGCGGCACTCTCTTTAACGGTTTTAGCGAGTACTTCTTGTTCGTTATCAAGCTCTGAGAGGAGTAGCATCTCGGTCATACCAATGACCCCATTCATGGGAGTACGGATCTCATGACTCATGTTTGCCAGAAATTCACTCTTGAGCTCAGCTGACTCGATGGCAGCCCTATGGGCTTGTGCGGTGGCTTCTTCAGCAGCTTTGCGTAAAGTGATATCACGGATCGTTCCTGTGAAGATAATATCTTCACCTACACGGGTGTCATTGACGAAGAGTTCTATTGGGAATTTCTCGCCATCTTTTCGTTTAGCAAAGAATTCTCTGTTCTGTCCCATAACGGTGCCATGTCCATTTACCAAATAATTCTTAATATACTGATTGTGCTCCGGACTGTGTTTACCTGTCATGAGGAGACTAATGTTTTGACCTAGAATTTCCTCTTGTGTATAGCCAAACATCTCAATAATAGCCTTATTGCATTCTATGATTTCACCATTTTCATTAATGACGATAATGACTTCTTGAACTGAATTAACGATAGCGCGCATTTTTACACTACTTGATTGCAAATCATGAGAGACTTTTTCTCGATGATCAATTTCTTCAGTCAGTTTTTTATTAGCATTTTTAGAGGTTAGGTAAGCGCTGTAAGCTAATTTGATTGAACTGCTCAACTTGCGCAAAATGAAAAAGATCAAGATAACCATCGAAAGAATAACGACTAACATCATCAAGAAAGAATTTTTCAACATGCCGAAGGATTCAAACCCAAAACTAGACATGGGTCTGATAACTTCTAAAACGCCACGAACCTCACCGACTTCCCAATTCGCTTTTGGTGTTCCTTGGTAAGAGTTATGGCACCCCAAACAACTTTCTTTAAGGACATCGGCACGAGCATAGCGGAGTACTTGCTCTCCATTAAGCATTTCAAATGACCAGACTGGTTTATTCGGGTTTTTCTGTAATTTTGCTAAGGCATCCACTTCAAACTTATCAAGTGTTTCATTTCTCCATGGGAAAGGTTTGTCGCTGTAGAGTTTTACTCTGAAATTAGAGTCCTCTGAAGAGATGGATTGTCCAAAATCTTTCGCAAAAGTTGCAGGGAGAGGCAACTTTCCATCTTGATTGACATAGTCATGGGTGATGTCTATGCCTTCTTGCTCAGCTATCGGAACAACGACTTTACTGTAAAAATTTCTGAATTGAATAACGGAGGAGGCAAAAAGCTCAGCATCAGTAATCGCAGCTGTTTTATTGATCTCGTTAGTTTGATTATGGGTGTACCAAAGAACGAAGCCACTGCCAATGATTAATACAAAAGCCAGTATGAAAACAATAGAGTATCGATAGAAAACATCTCTTTCGGTAAAGCTTGTTGGCAGACTATCAACGATGTCTGGCTTTTTTAAAATATCTGTGCTCATTATTTTTCTTCTTTGTGGGGTATACCTCGATAAGAAAATTGCCCTTCTTTATTCGATATCGAGTATTTGGATATTATTCGGCGATTTCTAGGGTATCCATAAAGTTATTTTTAAAATGCTGCATCAGTCCCTTAGTGGATGCATCATGTTTTGAGTTCTTTTGTTCCGATACTAGGTCGTGGAGTATGTTTTTGGCTAACTGCTTACCAAGTTCAACTCCCCATTGATCAAATGAGTTCAGTTGCCAAATAACCCCTTGAACAAATACTTTATGCTCGTATAAGGCGGCTAACATGCCGAGTGAATGTGGTGTAAGGTTATTAAACAGGAGCATATTTGAGGGCACATTGCCTTCAAATACTCTAAAAGGTGCGATGCTCCGGTCATGATCATTCTTAGCTTCAGCAAGTACTTGTTCTTCACTCTTGCCGCACATGAGTGCTTCTGCCTGTGCCACCATATTTGAGAACAAGCGCTGTTGGTGTCCAGGAATGGCAAAGCCGCTATTGATGCAGCCAATAAAATCGATCGGTATTAGGGTTTTGCTTTGATGAAGCAATTGGAAAAAGGCATGTTGACCATTGTTACCTGTTGCTCCCCAAACGACTGCCGCTGTAGCGTAGTCAACACTCACACCATCACGATTAACGGATTTGCCATTACTCTCCATGCCTAATTGCTGCAAGAAATCAGGAAGCATGCTTAGCCCGTGATCATAAGGGAGAACAGCTAAAGATTCTGCTCCGAGAAAATTTCGATTCCATACCCCCGTTAGCGCCATAAGTACGGGGATGTTTTCTCGCATAGGGGCTTTCTTAAAATGTACATCCGTTGCATAAGCACCATCACGCAGTGCGTTAAAGTGCGCCATACCAAGCCCTAATGCGAGTGGCAACCCAATGGCTGACCAGAGTGAGTAACGCCCCCCAACCCAATTCCAAAATTCGAACATATTGTCGGTATCGATACCAAATTTGGATACACTTGCCGCATTGGTCGATATAGCCACAAAATGTTTCTTGATTGCCGTTTCATCTTTCGCATGACGAAGAAACCACTTACGCGCACTTTGGGCGTTTTGCATGGTTTCTAGTGTCGTAAAGGTTTTTGATGCGATCACGAAAAGGGTTGTTTCTGGGTCAATAGCCTGTAAACTTTCGGCAAGATCCGAAGCATCAAGGTTCGAAACGAAATGAACATTGATATCAGAAATATGAAAAGCTTTTAATGCGTTGTAGAGCATTTTTGGTCCGAGGTCTGAGCCACCGATACCTATATTGACCACCGTATCAATACATTTTCCTGTGTAGCCTTTCCATATGCCAGAATGGATTTGTTCAACAAACAGTGTCATTTTCTTAATAACGCGATCAATTTTAGGCTTTACATCTTCTCCATCAACTATGATTGGCTCATCACTCAAATCACGTAGAGCTGTATGTAATACTGAACGTTGTTCAGTATGATTGATGCGATCACCATTGAACATCCTTTCACGCCACTCATCTAGACCAGATGCTTCAGCAAGCTCAATCAACAAGTCCAACGTTTCGTCAGTAATACGTTGTTTTGAGTAGTCAAAGAGTAACTCTCTAAAGTACACATGGTATTTGTCAAAACGCTTTGGATCTTCGGCAAAAGCTTCTCGGCAGTGGAAGTCTTGCATCTCATCACGATGCTTTTCTAATTTTTGCCAAGCCCTCGATTGTGTGATTGAGTCCATGATTAACCTTTATTATTTTTATTTTTTTGTTAATTTGTGTAGGGTTTCTAAAGATTTTTGATTCGGGTTAAGGAGCGTTCCTGTCGCTTTATAAGCCAAGGTTTCAAGGATGATGCCATTGGTGTTGGCAGTCAGTGCCTTATTCGGCTTGCCCGTTTTTTCGTATTGCCCTGAATACCAGCCTTTCTCAGGATCATAGAGCGTGCTGGCAACGGCCATCAATTTGGCCGTGTATTCATCCTCAAACAATGCATACCAACCAAAAGCTGCTTTGGTGCTCAGTGTTTTGAATTCGCTGGCATCTGCACCGTCTTCGGTGATGGCATTCCAGGCTTTACCACTGGTAAAAACTGTGTTGTAGACAAAATAAGGCGCTTGATCGATATTATCCTCACTAACCGCAGTCAGAATACCGGTATCTTTATAGCGTTCCTCCTGCACTTTATATACACGCTCAGCAAATTCCGAAGAAACCTGATCGCCACCAAACTCAATTTGATCAAGAATGTAAGATTCACTCACTACATAGTTATGTGCATGAAATATCTCGGGATTGCGGCTGTCTGTAGGAATATTGATGTCGTAGATATCTTTGAAGCTTAGCCACATGCTGTAATCAACGGCATTACTCACATCGAAGCCCATCAATTGATAAGACTTGGCTGCGTATTCTTCATAACCTAAGCGACCTTCTTGTAGCAATTGTGTGTTGCCTTTCTCATAGAGAGCGCCAAAAAGCTCACCATTTTTGACAGAAGCACTAAGATCCCAGAGAGCAGTAACCTCACGAACTTGATGGGTAAACTCAGGGTAGTTCCACACAAGGATATTCATTGGAACTAAGAAGCGCCCAATATCGATTGCAGACCAGCCAATACCTGTCTCAGACTTCTGGTTGGCGTAATCAACCATGGCTAATGATTCGGTGTTGTATGATTTATTCGGCAAGGTGTCTTCAAATAAAGGAAGCTGCTGTAAGCTTTTTAAAATCTTACTCATGCGGGTATCAAACTCATTACGTGAGATGAGTGACAAACGTTCCGCAGAGATCAGTGCCATCATGTATGAAGAGGTATCCCATAGCGTTGATGCGGTATAACCATCAACTGAGTTCACCATACCAGTGGATTCAATCGTGTTATTTTCAAAGAATTTCCATGCGATTTTCGCCCATTCCCATTCTTGTTGGGTCAGGGGGCGATGTTCTGCACGTTGCAGATCGAAACTATTTTTGATATTGACTTTAGGTGTTACGCGCTTTTCCAGTTCCATATTTTCAAGGGTAATCACTAAGGAAAAAGCACAGATTAGTGCGAGTATGAAGACGATATGGCCCCGAGCACGTACTAGGTTTTGTTTAAATGACATAATTATTTTTCACCTCTTGGTTTCCATGTTGCCGCAACAACAATGCCGCTTAATGCCAAGATATTGTTAATTCCCCAAAATGTATTCAGTAACACCCCATTAATGTCGTAACTGACACTACCATGAGCATAATGCCACCAAGCAAATGTAATACCGACGATGGTTAATATGATGATCGAGAGTTGTGGAATAATGAGATGTAAGAAATTACCTTCTTGCCGATCCTTTGGTGTCACTGGAAAGCTGATCTTTTCGCCTTTAATAACAGTCCATAGCGCTTTTAAATTGGTAGGGAAAAAGGCTAAATAAGAGGCTTTGGATGGATATCCTGCCAATCCCCAACCGCCCACCATGAATGCCAGTTCGGTCATGATTAGGAAGGGTAAAATATGTAGATAGAAGTCGAGTGAGTAGCTCTGAACAGGTGCGATGGCAAAGAACAGATAGATCAAAGGCGCAGTCAGGAAAATAGCATTCCAGATTCCACCGATATACGACCAGATTGTTGTGGCATACATCATACGTTGTGGCAATGACATGCCTTTACGAAAAACAGGATTATCGTTTTTAGCGATATCTAAGGTGCCACCAGCGTATTTGAAACGCTGGATAGTCCAAGTGAGCAAATCCTGCGGTGACAGCATCTTGGACTCAACTTCAGGGTGCATAACGGATTTCCAGTTTCTATCCTGGTCTGAGTGCAAAATAATTGAGGTATAAATATCCTCAGATACGTGAAAGCGGTAGGGTGTGAATTCCTCTTCGTGTATGATCGATTTTTTAAGTCGGCGTTCCGTTCCTTTATTCAGGTTTTTTTCGCCAGTGATTTTACGAATCTTTTTACTTGCCTTTACAGTTTGTACGTCAATTTGTTCGGCATAACTTTTTAGTGCACCTTCCATAACCGCATTACGGCGATGTAAAGAGCCAGCACCACAACAAAATGAAGCATTACACCAGTTACGACGGCGTTGAATGACGTCATAGAACATTTTAGGGTCATTCACAAAGGGGTCTTCACCTAAACGTACAGGGCCAATGACTTTTTCAACTGCTTTACCTACCCATCGACCTGGTGTTTTTAAGTAACGGCCTAATGAGTCGGGTAGCGTTTCACCTTCAGGAAGATCAAAGAACCATTGTGGCGTTTGTACCCAAGCCACCCGAGAATCGGTGAAGTAGCCCATGGTATGTTCAAGAATGGTAGGGAAGGGCCGTGTGTCGGCATCACAAATGACGATGATATCGCCCATTGTTTGCTCCATGGCATTACGTAAATTTCCCGCTTTGAAACCGATATTGCCTTCACGCGTGATGTAATTTACGCCTTCTTCATCAGCAACCTGTTTCATGTCATCACGACCACCATCATCCAATACATGAATTTCAATGTCGATGGGGCCAGGATAGCTGACGTTTTTGGCATCTAATAGACTAAGGCGAACTAACTCAGGGTCTTCATCATAGGTAGGAAAGAACATATCCACCTTGATCGGGCGATCCTCTTGAGGTTCGTAATCGACAATTTCACTTAACTTGGTTGGTGGTGTTTTTTGTGGAGTGTCTTCGACTTTCCAAAGGTTAAATGTAAAGAAGCACAGTCCAATATAGGCACCTGTCTCAGCGATCGCGAGTGGTACGGCGTACCAAAGTGCATCGTAGTTGAGGGATGAGGTCCAACGCCACCAGATGTACCAGGCACCAAGCGTCAAATTAATGACGGCAAGGTATTGCCAAAGTAATTCACGTGACACGGAATGTGGTAGTGGTGGTTCTGGAACCCGGTCTTCGTATTTAGTGAAATAGAAGCTCATTGTTAGCCCGTTTATTTATTTTTAGAGTTTTTATACGATTACCAAGGGTGCTTTGGTGAATGTGATTTAGTTCCAACCTACATTCTTTTGGTAATATCTTATTGTTTTAATTTCTTTTCGTTATTCTTAACGGTAAATGTGTAATTATTTTTAGAAAGCGCATCCCCTTGCTCTTTCCCTTGCTTACTAATTGATGTGTTGACGGTATATTCACCTTCGCTTAAATGCGGTGAAACATAGTCTGCAATCTTTTCATGCATATCGCGTGGCATCGCATGTGTGTAGCTTTTCTTATCGATAATGTTTGTGCCTTTGCTAAGGCTTATTTCGTAATGAACCTTGTCATGGCTATCGGCAGAATCATTCAAAATCCATAACCCAAGCTCTATTCTTCCTTCTGGGTATTCCACTTGCTTCCATTCAATGCTCGGTAAAACCGGTTGGTAAGCTTGCTGTAATGCACGATAACCGGGCTTTGTATGACGCCAGTAATCAACGACTCCCCAGTTCATTGAAGGCCAATCTTCTACAAACATAAAATGAAATAGAGCGGTAACTGGTTGGTATGCCTGCCTGCGGTATGATTCTGCCGCAAGTTGGATTAACCTAGCCTGATAATGTTGACTGCTTTTTATCAATTCTTGGGTGTTTTTTGGGTAATCAATCTTGGCGATTTCAAAAGATTCTCGAGGTTGAAAGTTATGGTATTGCCATTTTTCCCAGCCCTTCCAATCCTTTTGCTTATTGGGTGTTTTGGGCATCTTTCCAAATATGCGTTGCATAGTCTCCGCATTAGGTAATGCCTGAGAACCAAATTCAGCGATAAATGCCTGTTTGGTTGGCTTTGCATAATCCAACCAATGACCTGAATACCAGCCTAGCCAAGGATGTTCCTTCGTTGAAGAAATCATGCTGATAGGGCGTGATGTTTCTAATTCATTCGCCAAGTCATTGAGTGATTTATCTAACTCATGATTTTGCTCAGGATCATAATCTTTGTATTTCCACTTCATCCAGTCTGCATCCCAAGGTGGCTCATTATGCAAGGTCCAATGGATGATAGATGGGTGATTGCCCAATTGTTGCAGCATATCTTTTAGCTGTCGATGCGCTTGTTCATGAAACGTAGGTGTATCTTGATAACCCCATTGAAGAGGAAAGTCTTGCCATACTAGTAAGCCACGTTCGTCGCATTGACGATAAAACTCAGGGTGTGTGATGTGCGCATGAACACGAATGGTGTTGATGTGAGCATCCATCATTAGATCAATGTCTTTACGGATTTTTTTGCTATTCAATTCGCTAAGCCATTGTGTGGGAATATAGTTAGTGCCTTGTAATAGAAGACGTTTACCATTGATTGACCACATCTTTTTATCATTGAGAGTAATGTCTCGGAAGGCGGTAGTAATGGTCTTTTTATGTAATGTCTTTTGTCCTTGTTTAGCAAGAATAGTCAGCTCGTACAGATTGGGTTTGCCAAGAATTTTGGGCCACCAAAGAGCGGGACTATTAATGCTTATACTAAATGTTTGTTGATTGCTGATGCCTTTGAAAATGGGGCTAACATGGTTGCTACCCTTGAGTGTCCAGTGATAACTGACATTATCTGGATTCTCGCCCTCAGAATGGATGTGTGTATTGAGTGTCCACTTATCATTTATTGTCTTGACAGATGTAGCACTAATATTTTTGATAAACAATTGGTGGCTGGTATGAATTTCTACTGAGCCCCAGATGCCCCCAGTGTTTTGTTCTTGACCTCTATCTGACCAAGCTCCTCCAGGGCGCGTGTCATGGTGAGAGAAAATGCCTTTTAACAGCCGTTTACGAAGTGAAAAGTCTTCTTTATTTTCCAGAGGACTATCCACTTTGATGGTTAGCGTGTTTCGTTTTCCAGCTATTATTGCTGGTGTTAAATCAACGGTATTTACTTGAAAATAGCCTTCTTGTTTCGCAAGATGCTTATCGTTCAACCAAATGTCCGCCTGATAATCAATGCCTTTTAATAACAGGGTTACTTTCTTATTTTTAAGGTCTTCGTTGGCTATAAAGGTCTTTTGATACCAAGCTTCACCAGAAATATCGTAGCCTTCTTTGTACCAATTAGCAGGTACTTTAATCGTTTGCCATTCCCAAGCATGTTTAGGTTTTTTGCCTGGAGAAAATGCCCAATTACCATCTAAGCTATGTATAGCTTGTTTGCCGTTAATTTCAGATGGGTTTACCTGAGACATAAGGCTACAACCACTTAACAATAAGAAATTGATTAAGACTAAAAAGCGATAATGCTTAAAAAACGTGGATTTAAAGAGGGAAGAGTTCATTGTGCAGGTAATTAGGCAGCGAGTTGCTTGCTTAGCGTGACTGTATTACTTCCATTTTTCGATGAGAATGTAACGTCATCGGCTAGAGCATTGATTAGTCCAAGTCCCCAGCCACCTTCAGGCAGCTCTAGGCTATCAGGCATCAAGTCACCATCTCTTAGATGAACAGGAACCGGAGTGCCTTGGTCTGTAACTTGCATGATGACGTTTTGGTTTTCGATGCTGAACTCAACCTCAATGTCATTGCCTGCCTCATTAGAATAGGCATGTTCAATGACATTGTTTATTGCTTCTACAAGGATGAGTTCAAGTAATCCGGTATGAGATTCATCAATTTTATTTTCTTTACAGAAGGCGTGCAAATGCTCGGCCATAAATTTGACCTGAGAAAGTTCGCTTGTTATTTTTTGTACCTGCACTATTTTGCCCCTTGCATTTCAATCACAGGATTACGATGTAGACATCGAAACCTTATTAAGCTACGGAAAGGAAGCTTTGCTTTGCATCTTCCACTGTCTTTTCCATATGGAATACACTATCCATACGAGTAAGTTTAAAGAGCTCTTCAACACCACCACTTGCACCAGCGATGATAAATGCATCTTGCTGCTTTACCGCTTTGTAAATGCCGACTAATGCGCCAAGAGAGCTACTATCCATAAAGCTGATTTGGCTGATATCAACAATCATGGGTGATTTGCTAGCCGCGATGATCTCATCCATTTCACGCTTAAATTCAGGCGCGATGGATGCATCAATACGCGTTTCGTTAACGGTAATGAGTGTGTGCGAGTCTGTTGCTTGAGTAGTAATGTTCATACATTCCCCTTTGTTGTTATTGTCTTTCGAGTATTAAAAAGCTTATATCATCT
Source organism: uncultured Thiotrichaceae bacterium (assembly GCA_902727985.1). GTDB lineage: Bacteria > Pseudomonadota > Gammaproteobacteria > Thiotrichales > Thiotrichaceae > HyVt-477. Next base: position 80,470 of record CACVAY010000071.1, read on the forward strand.
GGCAGTGCTGCCATTTGTTCTGAGGTAAGCCAGGTTTTAGAGATTTCATCAGCCATTTCATCCGCTGATAAGGTCTTAATCTTTTCGACATGACTGAGTAAATTATCATTGTCAAAAGCTGTTTTTGTAATAGCTGAATCGTTTTCACTGATCCCGTCGGAATACAAAATAAACTTATCACCAGGTTCAAAGTCTATGTGTTGCGTTTCGTAGCTAGCGCCATCAAAAAGCCCTATTGGAAAACCTGGATTTTCAATAAACTCAACACTCTTATCAGCATTTTTAATGAAAATCGGGTGAGGGTGGCCTGCTTGAACATAATGAATTTTATGTTCTTCTAAATCTGCAATACCAAAGATCATTGTCAGGTAATGTGTCGAATCATTTTCTAACAAAACACGATTTACATTGCGTGCAAAAATGGCTGGAATATCAGGTGCGCGTTCTCTGGTAATCGGGCCTTCATATAGGCTACGTTTCAAGGCCATTGATGATTGTAGCGACATAGATAACATGGCAGATGAAACCCCATGTCCTGAGATATCCAAGCTAAAAAATACCACTAAATCAGACGCTACAGGGAAATATGAGAATGTATCTCCCCCAACAAAAACTGCAGGTTTGTAAAACCATGCTGACTTAAGTTCCTCATTTTTTAGAGGCTTTGGAAGTAAGTTGATTTGTGTGTCAGCGGCTGCTTCAAGCTCTTTTTGCAAGGTATCATGAGCAATGGTTAGTGCTTCATTCTGCTCTTCTAAGGTATGCTCCAAAGTAAGAATACGAGAAGCGGCACGTAACCGAATTTCTAGTTCTTCGATATTTGCAGGTTTGGTTGCAAAGTCATCAGCACCAGCATCAATGCCGCTTATGAGATTTTGTTTACCAGACATGCCGGTAAGAAGTATGAAGTATACGTAGTGAGAAAAATCATGCGCACGTACTTTTTTACAGAGCTCTAAGCCATCAACAATTGGCATAACCCAATCGCTCACAACAACGTGATAGTCATTTTCCAGGAGCTTGTCCCACGCATCACTACCATCTACCGCTGTATCAATATCGTGCCCAAGCTTCGTTAAGAGATGTTTTGTAATGATCCGCATGTCGCGGGCATCGTCTACCACTAATATTTTCATTTTATTATTTTTGATTATTGTTTAAGCAGGCTGTCAGAATATTCACCTGTTGTAAAGTTTATGTGACCAATAATGCTCTAAATTTTCAAAAATTATAACAGGGCTTTGCTGAATCATGACTGACGAACAAGCATTAAATAAAGAAACAATTTTTGCATTAAAAGAAACATTGGGTGAGATCTTCGATGAGTTAAGAGATGCATTTATTGAAGATGGAGAAATACTAATAAAACAAGCAGATGAGGCTATGACTAATGCTGATTACACATCATTAGCAAGTTATGTTCACACTCTTAAGTCGAGTGCTAAAAATATAGGTGCAGATGGATTAGGGGAGAGTTGCTTACAGCTGGAGGATCTTCTTGTTAAAGGAGATTACCAAATAATTGAAATATTAATACCAGAGATGAGCGGGCAAATGGAAAGTGTAAAAAAAGCATTACTTGAAATTTAATGCTTTGGTGAATGGTATCAGGTGAAGAGAAAAAGTCTTACAAGCTAAAAAATGGTTAACCCTGTATGTGAGATAGTTCTTTGATCATGCGTTGATTGAATTTCAAGCAGCTATTCGATAGGATCAAACGACACGTTATAATATCAACTAGCGAAAGGGTTTGTTTTTTCAACGCATTTAACTCCATGGTTATTATAAATATAAATA
>CACVAY010000071.1:82366-104179 GCA_902727985.1 uncultured Thiotrichaceae bacterium
GAGTTCAAAGGAAAGATTGAGTCTCAAGCAAAAACTATTGGCTTATATCAAACCCTCTCTCAATTATCGAAAAGTGAACGCTTAGCTAAAGCGGGTCAAATGGTAGAGGCAGCTGAACTCGTGCTTTCAACAAAGGGAGCGATCTGGAAAGCAGGTGATACCTTTTCAGATCACAAGGGTACGTTGCACGGCATGATGGGGCCTATTGATGTACTAGCTGCTAGATGGAATGGGGGAGATAAGGAAGGTAGTGCAAATGACCTTATTTCGCAAATCGACGATATCACCAATCAATTGGGGAAATAATAATGAATAATACTCCCGAAAATTCACAAAAAGATACTCTAAAGTCGCTGAAAATAGTAGGCTTATTTTCTTTAATAAAAAACAATAGCTTATTGAATCTTATTGTTGCTCTTGTAGGTGGATTGCTTCTTGCTTGGCTAATTATTCATCTACTAGGTAAAAGCAATGTTGGTTCATTGATGTCTGGCTCTGATAGCATTTCAGCTAAAGAAGGCGATGTTTGTCTTGTGCAAGATTATCCCAATAATTCCTGTCTTGGCAATCCCAATGCATTATGCGAAAAGGATATGGAGGTTGCCAAGATCGCGTGGAAGTTTTATGAAAATAACTACCAGCCGACAACAGGTTTATTCAATTCAGTAGATAACTATACCTCGACCACAATGTGGGATACGGGGTCTGCATTGGCTGCCACGATTGCTGCAAATGATATTGGTTTAATCGAACAAAAAGAGTTTGACGATAAAGTTATGGCGTTGTTTAAGACGCTGAAAGAACAGAAGCTCTTTAACAATGAAGCGCCGAATAAAGTGTATAACACAGTGACTGGTGAGATGGTGGATTATGGTAATAATCCAACCCCAGATGGTATTGGTGTTTCGACTTTAGATTTAGCACGTTTGGTTTCTTGGATGAATACGCTGACATGTATGCATCCTAAGTATAAGTATGAAGCAGAGCAGATTATCTCGCGTTGGAAATTTGATCGTTTAATTAAAGATGGTCAGATGTTTGGCCTGTTATATGATCCCGTTTCTAAGGAAACACAGGTTGTGCAAGAAGGTCGTTTGGGCTATGAGCAATATGCAGGCAAGGTCTTCAAACACCTAGGGTTTGATCAACATGTTGCTTCTACTTATAACAATAAATTTGCCCGTTCGCTAGATATGCTAGGTGTACCAATTGCCTATGATGCGCGTGATCCACGTGATCTAGGGGCTTACAACTATGTGGTTTCAGAGTCGTATGTCATGGATGGCATGGAGCACGGTGTTGATGCTGAAAATGAGCCATTGATTCGAAATATCTTCGAAGTTCAGAAACGCCGATATCAAGAGAAGGGCATTATCACTGCTATCTCAGAGGATAATATCGATCGCCCTCCATACTTTTTGTACAACACCATTTTCTCCTCTGGCCTGCCTTGGAACACCACGACGGATATGGGTGTTCGTTATGATCACTTGAAAACAGTATCGGTTAAGGCAGCCATGTCTTTGGCTTCATTCTATCCAGATGATGAATACAGCAAGGTTCTATTTAACCGTATTGAAAGTGCCTATGATCCAGATCGCGGCTGGTATTCAGGTGTTTATGAAGCAGGTCTAGGTTACAACACAGCAATGACAGCCAATACGAATGGCATTATTTTGAGTCTGTTCTTACACAAAAAATATGGACCTACTTACAGAATTTGTGACAAATGCGAGCGAAAATTAGAACTGGATGAAAAGATCCTTAAAGCGAATACCTGTGACCGTTGTGTTACTCATTAATTTGCGTCTTGCATTAGCCGTCAATAAAAATAATAAATCGGGGAGTATTTTTGATGACAATAAGTAACAATCCGGCAGCGAAAGATGATGGCTTGATAAAGCAAAAGCCATATCTGTTTATCGGTGTCGTAATTTTAGGTGTGTTGGCTTCGGTATTGATGAGGTTGCAGCTCAACTATAATGCAGGCCATATTGATGAATATGATTATCTTTTTGTAGCAAAGCAATTGCTTGCTGGGAAAACCTGGAATACGTATGCCTATGTTTTTGGTTCCGATTTAAATTGGTATATCTACGGCATTGGTGATGCAATAGCGGGATTAACAGGTGCTAGGTTCGTTGCAGGTATCTTTGGGGTGATTTCTATTGTGAGTTTTTATCACTTCGTTAGAGTCCTCTTTAAGTCGAAGGAAATTGCGCTTGTTAGTGCGGCAATTTTGTCGTTTCAGGCTGCGCATATTTTTACGAGTAAGCTTGTGACTTATGATGTAACCAGTTTTGCATTCATGATGTTGGCACTTGCTACGCTTATGATGTCCATCGACAGTGAAGCAAAAAAACGCACTATGTATCTTGGGCTAGGTATTGTGTTTTTTAGCTTATCAGTGACGAGTAAATATACTGGTATCGTTTATTTACCTCTTATTGCCTTGGCGTTGGTGTTCTATTCCTTCCGCATTGCTGTACTGTTTAGTTTGGGAGTGAGTGCTATTTTAGGCCTGTACACATGGCTGCATTTTGATGGTCTGAAAATCCTTTACCAAGTGCAAATTGTTGGTACACATGGTGCAAACTCTACGTACCAAAATGTTTTCAAAATGGAAATGGCTTACTTGGCATTTCCTTTGGCATTGTGGCTTATGGCAATTGTTTATCGCGTCATTGAGCAACGTAAAGGAACCTTGAAAGATCGTTTTTTCTGGATGTTTTTAGGTTTGTTTGTACTTGGAACACCGATGGTGGCATACCATCTTCATGGCCAGAACATGATTTCAGTGTATAAGCATATGCTTTATCCGCTTTTGTTTATGTCACCGGTTATTGCGTGGCTGATGTGGTCATTCATGAAACGCTTCAATTTTGGTTTGTTATCGCAAATTATTCCTTCTGCTTTGGTGCTCGGGATGTTGGTTTTGAATTATCAACATGTGAGAGATATGGAAAATGGTTATCCTAATGTGAGCCCGATTCATGAAGAGGTAGCGAAGGGCATCAGTACGAATACAACCATTTTGAGCGAAGATCCTTATCTATTTCGCTACACCGCTTTCGATGATGTTCGCCAAGCACAAATAAAGGAGTTAACGTGGTTGGATAATAATCTTGATGGAAAATTTGAAGATCAAGATGTGTTGGATGCGTTATGGGATGCGAAATTCGATTATGTTTTTTTGAATGACATTTTACGTCCTGATCTGAATGAAAAAATTCGAGGGTATTTGTTAGATAGAGCCTATGAAAAAGTACTCGTTGTCCCTTATGACACGAGTAAAGTCATGAACTGGAAGACTCAGGGTAATTTAGAACTTTACAAGCGCAAAATCGACCCCCGAATTCCTATGTCTGAAGACATGATTTTCCAATAAAAACTCTCCATCAATGGCTTCGTGTGCAAATTTCATAGGGCCAAAAACGCATAGTCGCCATTATGAATAAGCTGTATCTAGTAGTTTTATCATTGTTCATCAGTACGTACGCTAATGGCAATGCGGAGTTGAGTATGAACAATGAAAAAGGCTGTCTCAATCTCGAAATTATCGGTGAAGAGCTCTTCAGAGCGCGCTACAAAAAATCACCACAATGTAAGTTCCCAGCATCCTTTCAAAAAAGTGCTTATGTCGAAGCAAAAGAGTATCCATCTACTCACGTTGCTTCGGGAAAAGAGGGCGATGATCGTGTTTTAGAAACACGCTCGATGAAAGTAAACGTTAATGCAGAGACTTTCTGCATTGATATCAACTCAAAATCACATAAGAAGAAGGCAAGCCGCTTATGTCCAGGTCGAGACTTGGATGATTGGTTATCAGTAAAAATCGATCGTGAAAATGTCTCACAACTTTATGGCTTAGGGCAGCAGCACCCGCATTCAGATAATCCTAATGGGGATTGGTTTAAACATGGAAAAAGATCTGCGGGAAGTCAGTACGGTAATCAAATGGTACATACGGATGGTGGATTAATTGGTAATACCCAGTTTCCTATCTTGTATGGTTTAGGTGATCGAATCATGCCCTGGTTTTTGTTTGTTGATAATTATTATCCGCAATATTGGGATTTCGAAAAGTCTCCCATGAGCTTGAGGATATCGGCGGCAGATGAAGTGGTTTTTTACTTCCAGATGGGAGAGTCACTTGCTGGTTTGCGTCGTAAGTATATGGACTTGGTGGGTAAGCCGCTTGTACCTTCGAGAAAATATTTTGGCCTTTGGGTTTCAGAATATGGTTTTGATAATTGGCAAGAGCTGGATGGGATTAAAAAATCATTGATTGAAAACAAGTTTCCATTAGATGGTTTTGTAATGGATCTCCAATGGTTTGGTGGTATCGAAGAAGGTTCAGAATATAGCAGTATGGGAAAGCTAACGTGGGATGATAAACAGTTCCCAAATGCCGCTTTAAAAATTCGAGCGCTTAAAGATGAGCACTTAGGCTTAATGCTTATTGAAGAATCGTATATTAATCGTGGTCTCAAAGAACATGCGGATTTGCATGGGAAAGGCTATTTAGTCAAAACAACAGAGGGTTCTCCGGTATTTCTTGATCAATCCCCTTGGTGGGGAAAAGGAGGTATGGTCGATTGGACGAACCCTGCAGCTGGCGCTTTTTGGCATGATGAAAAACGACAGTCCTTAATCGATATGGGGATCATGGGGCACTGGACAGATCTCGGTGAACCGATGGCGTTTGATGATGTTAATGGTGTGTATCACGGTTTTACATCTGGAAAAAACAAGCATGCTGATATCCATAATCTGTATAACTTGCTATGGCACCGTTCAATTTATGAAGGATATCGACGTCATAATAATGAAACTCGCCCATTTATTTTATCTCGTTCAGGTGGGCCAGGTATGCAGCGTTACGGCGCGGGTATGTGGTCGGGTGATATTCCTGCAAAATACGAAAACATAGGTGCGCATTTAAACGCGCATATGCATATGGTGTTGTCTGGTATTGATTACTTTAGCTCAGATGCGGGTGGGTTTTACCGTCATTCATTCCCTCTACCACAAGAGAAATATGATGAACTCTATACACGATGGTATGCCATTTCTGCATTGATTGATTTTCCGTTACGGCCGCATGCAGATAACCTGTGTAACTGTTTCCATACTTCACCAGATAAAGCTGGTGATAAGGCAAGCAATTTGGCGAATACACGGTTACGCTATGAGTTGATTCCTTATTATTACTCCTTGGCACATCGTGCTAATCGTCATGGAGAACCCGTGGTTGCGCCAGCGCTTTATGCTGATGATCAAGACTTTGAATTAGTGGGTATGGCTAGTCAGAAAATGATCGGTCCTTGGTTGATGGCGGCTTTGGAAAGCCGGCAAGATAAAAAGGAAACTCAAGTCTATTTACCTGTTGGACAATGGTTTGATTATCGTACACATGAAGCTCGGAAGAGGGATCAGAAATGGTTCTATGATCAATTATTCAAAGAGGGCAAATATCAGTTGCCACTATACGCACGTGCAGGTGCAATTATTCCATTTGCGGCAATACCGGAGGAGTCTGTTGATGCCTTCTCAAGAAAGCAGGGGGAAACGAGAGCTACTGAGGACGTGAATATCAAAGTGTTTCCTAGCAAAGAGAAAACGCAATTTACTCTATTTGACGATGATGGTTTAACGAATGCTTACCAGCAAGGCAGTGTGCGTACTACTCTGGTGTCACAGCAGCAACTGGCTTCGAAGCAACAGCATATTACTATTCATGCTGCTGAAGGAAGTTTTAAAGGGGCAGCGTCCAAACGTGATATCAAGATCATAATTGCGACATCAAAGGAGCTTGATGAGCTCATCGTGAATCAGCTTGTTATTGGAACAGGTGATCAAAAGTTTAGTTGGAGAAAAGTTGATCCAAATACCTTGGAAATTACGCTTGCCGATACGTCAGTTTATGATGACTATGAGTTAGTCATAAAAACTAAATAGTCATTCTTACATAAGCTGAAGATTAGCCTCTTTTATACTGTAAAAGGGGTTTTTTTATGTTTGTTATTATTGAGTAAAGAAAGTTGTAGAAATAAAAAAGCCCCATCTAAATGAATGAAGGGGCTTATTTGAGAAATTACTGTGTTTGTCTATAGTGTACGATGAATCCAGCGTATTTTAAGTAGATCCAGGAACATGTGGATGGAGTCTTTGATTGGACTAACTTTTGAGCCTTCCATATGAACCCATTTCACGGCAACTTCTTTGATCTTGAAGTCGTGCTTTCTCGCAATGTAGAGATGTTCCACATCAAACCCAAAACCATAGACGCGTTGTAATAAGGCAATTTGTTGGGCAGCTTCTCGTGAATAAGCTTTAAAGCCACATTGTGTGTCTTTGATGCCTTTTACTGAAATCACCTGCACGGCAGTGTTAAATGCTACACTCATAATGTCGCGATACCAGGGTTTTTCTTCAACGTCAGAGTTCTCCATTTTTCTTGAACCAATAACAACATCATAGCCTTTTTCGAAATAAGGAATGAGTTTTTCAACTTCTTCAATCGGTGTCGATAAATCAGCATCACTGAATAACACGATGTCGCCTTTAGCCTTGATCATACCGCGCGCAATCGAGAAACCTTTACCTACGTTTTTGACATTTTCCATTAATTGACCTTCGTTTTGGTCTTTAATGTCTTTGCCGTAGATGTCGATGAATTTAACCACTTCAGTGGTCAAGTCATGGCTACCATCATCAACGACAATGATCTCACTTTCATAATCCTGCTCGGCAAGATAATCCTTAATACGGTATAGCGTATCGGCAATTCGGCCTTGCTCGTTATACGCAGGTACAATCACTGATACAGAGGGTTTTTTATTCATTTTTATGCTCCAGAAGGTTGTTCAGTGGAGGGTTTTGCGATGATAGCAACCCCCAACATAATTAATAAAATGCCGCCAGTCTTCGCCAAGCTAAAAGACTCACCAATACGTGGCCAAAGAACTGCTCCCAAATATACGACGATATAGCCAATGCTCAACATGGGGTAGGCCATACTCAACTCAAAGTGGCCGAGTACATAAATCCAAACACCCATAGCGATGATGTAACAGAATATTCCCGCTGCAACCCACAAGATGCCTTGTAGTTGTAGCCATGTCATTTGCAGAGCAAATAGGTCATTAAAAAAGAGGTTCAAGGGGCCGAGTGTTTGCATGCCCACTTTCATAAATAATTGCCCAAATGCTCCCGCTATAATCGACGTTGCTAAGAGTAGCCAAGGGAAGTAATGTGAAGATGTCATGGTTTCACTCCAGTTAGTAGCGTTATACCCACAACAATGATGAATGCTCCAACCCATCTGCGTATTGGAATTTGCTCTTTAAAAATCACTCTGGCAGCTACCATAACGAGTACATACCCAATGCTGAGCATAGGATAGGCGATGCTCAACTCAAGCTTTCCCAGTACCATAAGCCAGAGTAGAAGGCCTGTACCGAGAAAGAAAATGCTGAGTAGAATATTAGGCTTAAAGAACAATTGAATAGCTGAGCCAGTATGATTTTTTATATCTTCAGAGGCTAGTTTTTGGAATATTTGTGCTGCACTACTGAAGAATATCGAGATGATCAGAAGTACGTAAGTTAAAGTAGTAGGGTCGTTCATTATTGTTATTATTTTTTACATAAAAATGTGCAAAAGTAGTCTTTTCCTCTATCAACTATTTAATCATATAGTTTGTGTTGGCATGAGAAAGTCGACAAGCGGTAATTAGAACTCCCAATTATAACTGATTGTTATTGAACCGTTCTTCTTGAAATTGTCATCAAATAACGCGTTTGGTCCATAATTTGAGTAAGCAATGTTTATCTTATTTGGCCGCCAGTTGCTATACCCAAAACCATATGACCATGATGGATCACCGCCATTTAACGGCTGATTAATACCAGCACGAATAAACCAACTTTCTTTTGGTGACCATTGGAGACCGGCATTGAGAGCTGGATCACCTTTAACAGGAATATCAATTGAACCAGAGAGGCCGAGTTTTAGCTTGTCGAGAGTTTTAGATTTAACACTATAGCCAATATTACCGACAGCCTTATCGATGGCAAGACCCTCGCCCGGCTTGATAGGGCCATAATGATTGAGCTGATAAGAGACTGTACCCGGGTGCCAATCGCTATACCCTAAACCCCATGAATAACTAAAAGGATCTTCTTTAGCATCTAGTGAATAATTGCCACCTACTCTGATATTCCAGTAACTATCCTTGATCGGAGTCCAGGATAAAGCACCTCCAATTGATGTGCTGTGTGAGCCTAGCCCATGACTGAGATATACGCCGCCACTAAACCCACTGGATTCTTTAGGACTTTTTGAGACCATTCGGGGTAAGAGGGCAGCTGGAGAGTTAGAAGGAATATTGCCTGATGGTACAGAAGGAAGCACCACGTTAGGTTTGTTATCAAAGACTGATACATCCAATGTTGGACCTTTTGCTAGACTATTATTAGCAATATCTCCTGACGCTTCATAAATTTCATTACTTGATAATAAGGAGTCAAAAACCTCTTCGCTAGTGGCGGCGTTAAAGTGCTGACCGACATACCCGTCATCGTAAGTCTGACGATAACTATTATGCATTTCATTACTTAATAGCCCTGCACGTAATTCGGGTGCGGGTGTTGGTTCTGTCTCGGGTGTTGCTTCTGCTTCCGTAGCGACTTCTTGTGTTATGACGGGCTTGGATTGAGTAAGCTCAGGTTTTTCTTCTGGAGTTGTTTTTGCAACCTCTACCTTGGGAACAGTGGGAATGATCTCAACAGCTTTTTCTTTTAGTTCTATAACAAGATTAGGTTCTTTCTTGTCTTCAAAAATAAGGGGAGTTGTTTCAACCGCAACAACTTCTGATGTGCATTTTTTATTCCATATGTAAGGGTAACGGGTGTTTTTCGGCTCTTTTACAGGTTTTTTAAGATGTGTTGGTGAGGTTCTTCGTTTTACGTAAAACATTTCTCCTGTGACAGGATGGGGGAAGCAACGGTTTCTATAAATTTTGTGAAAAAAGTTTTCGAAAGCGCGTTCTCCAATTGGAGAACGTATGAGCAATTCAGGAATATAGGTGGCTTTCTCACTCAAGAACCCCAGTCGTTTGAAACCACTCCAATAAAGTGGGGGAGTATAGTTTGCATCCTCTTTTTGTATCTCTCCATCTACAATGCTTAAATCATAAAACTTACCATTTCTAAACACTTCACAGTAATTCCATTGCAAAAAGGTGCGTTCAACTTGACGTTGCAAAGAAGGGAATTTTTTGATGGTATCGACAAATACATCAAGCGCTATATCCATACTTCCGGCATAGAGACGACTGTTTTTTTTCTCGTCATTCATCCATTCATCAGGGAAGAGAAAGTCATTGTTATGTGCATTCCATAGCTCATCCAAAGCTTCTTTTGCGGATGAACTATCACTTGAACAATGCAGGGCTCTTAGTTTTTCTAGGAGTGGGGGGGCTTCAATAGGCGGAGGTGGAGTTGCACATACATGGCAAGAAATGGGATAGGTAACAACTATTATCAAGAGAGTTGTTTTTATGTTTTTTCTTGTTAACATAATTGTTTAATAAAAGAACCAGCGGTTACGTCAGCTAGCCCTGCTGATTTGATATACCTTGATTAGCCCAAAAGGTAGAAAATTACATAGTTCAATGTATCACGTTTATACTGGGTCGTTAACTATTCAGATGGGTGGATTCAGGATCGTTTTTTGTGAAATTCAGTTAAACTCTTTCCCTTTTCATTAGGGTGGTTCTGTGGATTCTGTATTCTTTTGGCTATCAAAACTGGCATGGCTTTTTATTTCCCCTGATAGCTTACTACTGATGCTTTTTGCATTAGGCTTATTGCTTATGTGGCGTAGAAAAGAGCGCTGGGCTAAGCGAGTGTTGGGCTTTGTATTTGTCACTTTTATGCTAATAGGTCTTTTCCCCGTTGGTGAATGGCTATTTTATCCATTAGAAAAAAAATACCCTGCAAACCCTCCTTTAGAAAAAGTCGATGGCATTATTATTCTAGGTGGAGCAGAGCAGCCCACTCGAAGTCATATGTGGAAACAAGTCATAGTGAATGAAGCTGGGGAGCGTAATCTTGCTTTTCTTAAGTTAGCTAGGGAGTACCCCCATGCAAAAAGAGTCTATACCGGTGGTAGTAGCAGTATGGTTGAGCAAGGGTTCAAAGGTGCAGATGTAGCCAGGCAACTTTTTGAAGAACAGGGAATAGAGGTTTCAAGCATGATCTTCGAACGTGAATCACGTAATACATGGGAAAATGCTGTTTTGAGCAAGAAGCTTGTAGATCCAAAAGCTGATGAAAACTGGGTACTAATTACTACCGCATGGCATATGCCACGTTCTGTCGGTATTTTCTGCCAACAAGGTTGGAAGGTGATTCCTTATCCGGTTGACTACAGGGCCAATAAAGATAATCTTCTACGTGTTGATTGGGAGATTGCTGACCATCTCAACTGGTTAACTGCCGCTGTTAAGGAGTGGATTGGTATAGCTGCTTATACCTATACAGGGAAAATGTGTAAGTAGTTTAGTGTGGTTTTCTGAAACCTTTGATTAGAAACCTGGCAGGATGAAGTGCATTCGCTAAGGGGGAATCAAACGGGCTGGGGATTCCACAAATAATACTGTTGAGATGCCTTGCACAAAGTGCTGCGGTTGTCAGGCCTCGTGATGCGTAGGCTGTATTGATATAGAGACCATTAAGGTATTGAGCAGAAGGATATTGTTTCCAGTGTTTCCCATGATGTAAATCTCGATAGTTTTCTTCATAAAAAACAGTATCAGGAACTGCGCCTACATAGGGAAGACGGTCAGGAGAAGTGATTCTCACCGCAGAGTGACTGCTTCGAAGATTGCCTAGTGATTGTGCAATTTCAGGTAAATGCCGTTGTTGTTTAGCAAGGTTTTCCTGATTCTTTTCCTCCGAGAATGTTAAATCCCATGTATCTCGATCATAGCTGGAACCAAACAGCTGTTGATGGTTACCATCAGGAGGTGTGATGTATCCCTCATGGTCAATGACACAGCGCAATACTGACGTGTTTTTTTGGGCATCAGCAATGCTGGTTTGGCCATGTACGCCGATATATTCAAGAAAGGCGATTTTAGCAAAGCCCAGGTTCTTACCGCTGGCAATAACAAGAATGTCTGCTTGAAACTGCTGTTCCTTACTCGTGACTAGCCATTGTTGCTGAGATTTCTTGAAAGATAGGGCTTCGGTATCGGTGTGTACTTCTATATTGGAATGATTGAGCAAGGCCTGACAATATTGCTCAGGTTTGATCCAGCCTGCTTCAGGAAACCACAACGCCCTATGGTGAATGTTGGTATGGGCAATATCACTCGCTTGCTTTGCGGTTACGCATCTCATTAACGTTTCTGACAGGCCTCTTTTTGCAAGTTTCTGCCAACGTTGTTGATCGCGCACCTGGTGCATCAATTGCAAAACTCCACATTGATTCCAAATAGGTTGACTAAGATTGAGTTGTTGAAATTGTTCTAGGCTATAGCGAAAACACTGTTGATAGAAGCTATCACCAAGGCTAGGTGTTGCCGTTAATTTCGGACAAATAACCGCTGCAACATTACCAGAACCCTCTGTGGCTATTTTGTGATGACGTTCCAGTAGCGTGACATGGATGCCGCTACGAGCAAGATGCCAAGCAGTTTGGCAGCCTGCAATACCTGCACCCATAACAACCGCAGAATCAGGTCTTTTCTGATTCTCTAGGGAATACGTAAACCATGGTTCAGCATGGCTAGAAGACATGGTTAAGGCTAGTCACGAAGACTTCTGCCGTGTTTCAGTAGATACAAGGACAGGGAAAATAAAGTGATATTCACAATAATTAGAATCGCAAAACTCATCGCAATACTTACATCGGAGATACCGAGGAATCCGTAACGAAAGGCATTAATCATGTACAGAATAGGGTTCAGCAGAGAGACTTCCTGCCAAAATTCGGGCAGCATATCAATAGAATAGAAAACCCCGCCAAGATACGTTAATGGCCCAAGAATAAAGATGGGAATAATGTTCATGCCATCAAAACTTTTGGCGTAATAGGCATTGATGAATCCAGCTTGCGCTAACAAAGAAGATGTTAGCAGCACAATACTAATGACTATCCAAATATTATGAATGCGAATGTCGGTGAAGAACATCGCAACACCAGATACCAAAATCCCCACTAAAATCCCCCTGACAACCCCGCCACTTATATAGCCTAGTAATACAACGCTACCCGGAATAGGAGAAATCAACATTTCCTGAATATTTCCATGAAATTTGGCGCTAAAGAATGAGGACACCACATTGGCGTAAGAGTTGTTGATGACCGCCATCATAATCAACCCTGGAGCAATGAATTGGCTGTATGTATAGCCTTGCACTTCACCAATAGCTCCACCAATAAGATTGCCAAAAATCACAAAATACAGAATCGTAGTAATGGCTGGTGGTAATACCGTCTGCACCCAGATGCGGATAAATCGCAGGGCTTCTTTAGTGACGATGGTGCGATAAGCTACCCATTTAGCGTTTAAGGTCATGTTGTATCTCCCTTATTCTTATTATTATCCACTAATTTCATAAATAGTTGCTCCAATCGGTTACTACGATTTTGTATACTGGATACGCGGATATTATGTTTGGAGAAGTGATGAAAAATCACATTAAGTGAACGAGATTGATGCATGGTGACTTCCAGTGTTGTTTCATCAACTTTACTTACAACGAAGTCCTCGCTCACGGGCAGCTTTTTGACGGGGTCTTTTGTGTTCATGACGATTGTTTCTGTATCAAGCCGGCTGAGTAATTCCTTCATACTTGTATGTTCAATAATTTCGCCTTTATCGATAATGGCGATATTGCGGCATAGTTTTTCAGCTTCTTCCAGGTAATGAGTGGTCAAAATGATGGTGGTTCCCGCCGCATTGATCTTCTTAATAAATTCCCACATGCTGCGGCGAATCTCAATATCAACGCCTGCGGTTGGTTCATCCAGAATCAATAAACGTGGGTTATGAACCAAAGCACGAGCAATCATCAAGCGTCGTTTCATGCCACCCGATAAATTCCGTGCTTGTTCGTGGCGTTTGTCCCATAAGCCTAAGGCTTTGAGTAAATCATTTGCGCGTTCTGTGCAGACATCTCGCGGGATACCGTAATAGCCCCCTTGATTAATAATGATTTCACGTATTGGTTCAAAAATATTAAAATTGAATTCTTGTGGAACCAAGCCAATCTTGGCCTTGGCCAATTCCATGTCAGAGACTAAGTCATGATCAAAGATTTTGATCTCGCCCTCAGATTTATTAGTTAGAGAGCAAATGATATTGATGGTTGTTGATTTACCCGCGCCATTAGCGCCCAGTAATGCGAAAAAGTCACCTTCCTCGATATCGAGGTCAATACCTTTAACAGCTTGAACGCCATTGCCATAGGTTTTGTGCAAGCCAGAAATGCTTAGTGCTTTAGACATAATGTTGTGGTTATGAAAATAAACAGAGGGAGGGATTTTGACACAGAGATTGTCTTGTCGACAATGCTCTTTTTGTAATGTCCGGATTAGAGCTCAAAAGTGGCATCAAGAATTATCGTACGGTCTCTCCCTTTCACTTCATTCAGAAGCTATCTTTAAAGGAAGGTTCTAATTAACAGGGAGATAAAGGCTTTCATATAGGCAATTGATTATAAAGTTAAATAAAGTGCTGTTAAGGCCAGTCCCTCCTTGATACTAAACCTCTGTTATTGCTTGATTTTTATTCATGCCTTATTCAGGATAAACTGTTAAGATTTCTCCGATCGATGAATTACACCATAAACTAAATAAAGTACATTAGCTAACATTATTAATGCACTTATTTTGAGGAGGACAACTTACCCCCGTAGGGGCGGTATTGTCTAAGGGGATCAAATTATGACGACAAATCAGCTGGGTTCTGCCGATTTGTGTGCTCTTGCACACGATTTAGTAGACGTTCTTCAAAACTACCAAGATAAACAAGCCCCTAACACTACTTTGCAGATGCGGAGCACTTGTTCAGGTGAATGGGATGAAATCTGCGTGATGGCTCTAGACACAGACGCTGGCAAAGAAAAACTGATCGTTAAAATCAGTCTGGCTCAGTTAACGCCAACAGAGCGGGGCCAGTTACAGTTCCAAATCAGGTTGTATAACAAAACACTATTCAATCCAGAGAAATTCAATCATAAAAGTAATCCACTTTCTGTTAACTAGATGCTAGCGAGCAGGCCGAACCTGTTATCAGCACTGTCATTTCCATTTCCATCACTCAGGTGAGAGCTTCTTATGATTAGGACATGAGATAAATTAAGCTGTGTCTGTAATGTTAGATAATGTAATTAATTCTTTGTAATTGGTCATTTTCAATATACCTGTTTATTGGGAAAAGTGTTCCCTGGTTTGCTAAAGCAGTTTTAGCAATAAGTACCGCAAAAGTCCTTCGTCAAATTTGTACTGAAGAGATACAAAAAAAAGCAAAATCAGCTTTCAATTACCTGTCATGAATGTTCTGCCAGCCCCTGACAAGATGCTAGAGGCTTTGATTGTGTTTATTGATTGTTAGCAGCAATTTGTTTTAACGCTTCTTTAGCGCCAGGGTGCCCCTTCTTAGCCGCTTTATCAAACCATGTCTTAGCTTGTGCCAAATCTTGCTTCACACCTGTGCCATTAGCATAAAGAGCACCGACGCTGTATGTCGCATGTGGTTGTCCTTTGGCAGCCGCTTTTTTGTACCATGTCATAGCTTGTTTATAATCTTGCTTTACACCTTCTCCATCATGATAGAGGTCGCCGACCATTAACATGGCTTGTGGTATACCTTTTTTAGCGCCTTTGCTGAATTGTTTGAATGCAAGTTGTGGCTGTTTCTTGCCACCAATGCCTTGCAGATACATCACACCAAGATCGTATTCAGCACTGGGTAACTTTTGTTTAGCCGCTTTCTTCATGTAATTGAGCGCTACTTTTTCATCTTTTTTAACACCCTCCCCATTAGCATACATCACGCTAAGCATGTACTGGGCAGAAGGGTGACCAGATTTCCTTGCTTTGTTGGCATATTTAAATGCTTGTCCTGAATTTTTCTTCACTCCTGAACCTCGCAAGTAACGTTCGGCAAGCATCAGTTGAACATCAACCATGCCAGCATCAGCGGCTTGTCTGTACCAGTTTATAGCTTGTTTCATATCTTTTTTTGTGCCAAATCCTTCTTCAAACAAAATACCGAGGTCGCGTTTTGCATCGGGTATTTTGGGAGCGGCTTTACGAAACCATTTGTGCGCCTCGCCATAATTTTTCTTGGTGCCTATGCCTTTGACATTCATCACTCCCATGAAATACATGGCACCTGGATGCTGTTTGCTAGCGGCCTTTTGATTCCATATGAAAGCTTGCTTTGGATCTTTTTTAACGCCTTGACCATTTAAATAGAGCTGCCCAAGAATGTATGAACCCGCAGGGCTACCTTGTTTGGCAAACTTTGATGCAATGGAAAATACCGTTTTATAGTCTTTTTTTGCATAAGCCGCTTTAAGCTGCTCGTTTGGGTCTGCTGCAATGGCGTTCTGTATAGTGAATGAGAAGAAAATGAAAGCCAATATAGGCAGAATAATACGTTTCATAGTTGTCATTATCTTTAAGTGATTAATATTTAGGAAATTTTTTCAAGTTTGTTATTGTGTTCAAATTATCGAAATAACATCTGTTATGACTCGATATCATAAGAAAGTTCAATATCTGATGGTGCAAACGTATTGTAGAGCATCATGTATTGCTGACTTTATAGTTGGCTAACAAAAAGAATATTAATTGAGTAGCCCAGCTATGATAATCTGCCCGCCATTATTTTTATATGCAGAACAGTATCATGGTGCGAGTAAAAATTTGCGGTATTACATCTCCAGCGGATGCAATAGCCGTTTCTTCAAATGGAGCGGATGCCATAGGCATTGTCTTTTACGAGAAAAGCCCACGTAACGTGGATATTACTATGGCTAAATCAATTTTCGATGCCATACCACCATTTGTTACGACGGTAGCATTATTTATGGATGCAGAGCAAACGAAAGTGCATAGAGTATTGGAAGAGGTGCCTTTTGATCTACTGCAATTCCATGGTGCTGAATCTCCTTCCTACTGTGAGCAGTTTTCCCGCCCTTATATCAAGGCGGTACCCATGAAGGGTGGGCAGGATTTTTATGCCTATGCTGATGCACATCTCCAAGCTAAAGGTTTTTTAGTCGATAGCCATGCGCCTGGAGAGGCAGGAGGAACTGGAGAGGCATTTGACTGGACTCAAGTTCCGGTAGATTATGATAAGCCTGTCATCTTGGCGGGCGGGTTATACCCTGAAAATGTTGCACAGGCTATTCAAACTGCTGACGTTTATGCGGTAGATGTGAGTAGTGGTGTGGAAGCATTACCAGGTGTTAAGGACAAGCAAAAAATACAACATTTTATGCAAGAGGTTAGACGAGTTGAACGCAATCCCTGATTTACATTCCATTGATTGGAATAACTTCCCCGATAAAAACGGGCACTTTGGTCAATATGGCGGTTGTTTTGCTGCTGAGACTTTAATGGAAGCCATCGAATCGCTTCGTAATGCTTATGAATCGTTGAAAAATGATCCAGGTTTCCAAGCCGAATTCGATAAAGATTTGGCACATTATGTAGGCCGACCGAGTCCGCTTTATCATGCTGAACGATGGAGTAGGGAATTAGGTGGCGCGCAAATCTACCTAAAGCGTGAAGATCTAAACCATACTGGTGCGCACAAAATCAATAATACGATTGGCCAAGCCTTGCTTGCCAAGCACATGGGCAAAAAACGCATCATTGCGGAAACAGGTGCTGGGCAGCATGGGGTTGCATCAGCAACGATTGCGGCGCGTCTAGGCTTGGAATGTATTGTTTATATGGGTGAGCTTGATGTCGCTCGTCAAGCACCGAATGTGTATCGTATGAAATTGCTCGGTGCTGAAGTTCGCCCAGTCTCTTCTGGTTCAAAAACACTGAAAGATGCGTTAAACGAAGCGATGCGTGACTGGGTAACGTACGTCGATGAAACTTTCTATATTATTGGTACAGTGGCAGGGCCACATCCATATCCTATGATGGTGCGAGATTTCCAAAGTGTTATTGGACGTGAAGCGCGTGAACAATGTTTAACGCAAACTGGTCGCTTGCCTGATGCGTTAGTAGCCTGTGTTGGTGGCGGTTCAAATGCGATTGGTTTGTTTCACCCCTTCCTTGCTGATACGGATGTAAAAATCTACGGTGTTGAAGCAGCGGGTGATGGTGTGAAGACGGGAAGACATGCCGCACCATTGTGCGCGGGAGAGCCAGGTGTTTTGCATGGCAATCGCACCTACATCATGGATGATAGTGATGGACAGATCATTGAGACACACTCGGTATCTGCAGGATTGGATTACCCAGGTGTGGGGCCTGAGCATTCGTGGTTAAAAGACATTGGTCGAGCTAACTATGTATCCGTTACTGATGATGAAGCTATGGAAGGTTTCCATGGTTTAACACGCATCGAAGGTATTATCCCTGCACTGGAAAGTAGTCATGCTTTAGCTTATGTCATGAAGCTGGCACCAACCATGTCGCCTGATCAAAACATTGTTGTGAATCTATCTGGACGTGGTGATAAGGATATCAATACCGTTGCTGCACTAGAGGGGATTACCTTATGAGCCGTTTAGCTGCTTGCTTTGACAAACTCAAAGCTGAGAATAAAACAGCCCTCGTACCATATGTTGCCGCAGGTGACCCAAATCCGTCGGTAACTGTACCCTTGATGCATCACATGGTTGAAAATGGTGCAAATATCATTGAGTTGGGGGTACCGTTTTCAGATCCCATGGCGGATGGTCCCACTATTCAGCTAAGTATGGAGCGCGCCTTAGTGCATCATACCGGGTTGCATAATGTGCTGGATATGGTCAAAGAGTTCCGTATAAAAGATCAAGAAACGCCCGTGGTATTAATGGGCTATCTAAATCCTATCGAACGTATGGGTTATGTTCCATTCGCAGAAGCTGCCAGTATAGCTGGTGTAGATGGTGTCTTAACTGTTGATTTACCTCCTGAAGAAGGTTGTGATCTGGTTGCGGCAATGAATGACAATGCTCTCAATGGTATTTTCTTGATTGCGCCGACTACGATCAATGAGCGAATGGGAAAAATAGCTGAGGTTGGTTCAGGTTTCTTGTACTATGTATCTCTTAAAGGCGTGACGGGTTCTAACATTCTGGATGTTGACGAGGTGGCTAATAAGCTTGCCAATATTCGTAGCATCACCGATCTTCCTCTGGGTGTAGGCTTTGGAATTAAAGATGCTGAATCTGCAATAGCCGTCTCTAAAGTAGCAGATGCCGTGATTGTGGGTAGCGCTATCGTGAAAAAAATTGAAAGCAATGCTGATAATGAAGCCGCTATTTTACAAGAAATTGGTGAGTTGCTTGCGGCAATGCGTCAGGGAATGGATACAGCATGAAAAAAGAAGATGTGACGAGTTGGTTTGAGAAGCTACTGCCTTCTAGCATACGCACTGATGATACTAATAAAAAAGGATCAGTCCCTGAAGGTCTATGGAGCCAGTGTCCTGCTTGTCAGGCTGTGCTCTACTCAAAAGATCTTGAGCGAAACAACGAAGTCTGTCCCAAATGTAACCATCATAATCGTCTTGGTGGTCGTAAGCGCTTAGGCATTTTCCTTGATGCAGATGGCACCGAAGAAATTGCGGCAAATGTTGAGCCTATTGATATTCTCAAGTTTAAAGATGGCAAGAAATATAAAGACCGTATTAGCGCCGCACAAAAAGCGACGGATGAAAAAGATGCGTTGATTGTGATGAAAGGCAAATTGCATGGTAACCCTATTGTTGCCGCAGCCTTTGATTTTCGTTACATGGGTGGTTCCATGGGCTCGGTAGTTGGTGAGCGTTTTGTGCAAGGCGTCAATGCTGCCATCACAATGGGTTGCCCCTTTGTCGTGTTCTCGGCGAGTGGTGGTGCACGTATGCAAGAGGCGCTATTTTCATTAATGCAAATGGCGAAAACCAGTGCTTCCCTGACGCGCCTTGCTGATGCAGGTTTACCATATATTTCCGTGTTAACTGACCCGACAATGGGCGGTGTATCGGCCAGTTTTGCAATGTTGGGTGATGTGCAAATCGCTGAACCCAAAGCGTTGATTGGCTTTGCTGGCCCACGTGTTATTGAGCAGACTGTACGTGAAAAACTACCGGAAGGGTTTCAGCGTAGTGAATTCTTGCTAGAGAAGGGTGCAATAGACCGCATCATTCCTCGTAATGAAATGCGCGCAGAAATCGCTGATCTATTAGCCATGATGATGCATAAGCCACGTCCTGCCGGTATTGATGTAGAAGACGAAGTAGAAGTAGAAGTCGTCGAAGAATCAGCTTAATTACTATTTCCGTAGGTAATCAGTGATGCGACCACCTTTGAACTCACTTGAGGCTTGGCTAGAGTGGCAGCAATCGTTGCACTTTAGCGAGATAGACATGGGGTTAGCACGTATGCAGCTTTTAGCCTCACGTCTTGACATCTTAAGATTCCCCTTTCCGATTATTTCTGTTGCTGGAACCAATGGCAAAGGCTCGTCTGTTTCCATGCTGGATGCAATTTACCAAGCGGCGGGATATAAAACGGGTGCTTATACCAGCCCTTTTCTCTACCATTACAATGAACGTATCACTATTTCAGGTGAGCCTTGTTCAGATGCTGAAATTATTCAGGTATTTGAGCAGATTGAGGATGCTAGAGAAGATACGACGTTAACCTATTTTGAGTTCTCAACACTGGCAGCCCTCCTGCTTTATAAGCAAAAAGGTGTTGACATAGCGCTGTTAGAAGTCGGTATGGGTGGGCGCTTGGATGCGGTCAATACATGGGATGCTGATGTTGCCTTGATCAGCAGTATCGGCATTGATCATGTGAAATGGCTGGGTGATAATCGCGAAGTGATCGGGCATGAAAAAGCAGGCATTATGCGAACCGGACGAGCGGTTATCTGTGGCGACCCAAACCCGCCTGAATCGATCAAGAAACACGCCCTGGCTATCGACGCCAAGCTACAACAAACGGGTATGGATTTTTCTTGGCAACATCAGAATGACACTTGGCAGTGGTCGAATGACCGACGAAGTTATGAAAGATTGCCCAAACCTAACTTGCAAGGTGGCTATCAATACCAAAATGCAGCCAATGTACTGGCTGTTATTGATGCCTTATCTGAACAATTACCAGTATCAGAAGAGGCAATTCACCAAGGTTTGACCGCTGTGAAATTACAAGGGCGGTTGCAAATTATACAAAGCTCTCCGCAGATTGTTTTAGATGTGGCGCATAATGCACATGCTGCAACCGAATTGGCCAAGTGGCTAGAAAGTCAGCCCTGTCGAGGTAGAACTCTGGCGTTTTTCTCGATGCTTTCGGATAAAAATATTCAAGATGTGTTGAGTCATCTTCATACTTTCGTTGATGAATGGATTATCTTTCCACTGGAAGATGAACGTGGTTTCACCAAAAGTGAACTTGAACGGGCGGTTGCCCAAGCTGGTAATCTGCAAGTGTGTACTGTTCATGAGTCCATAAAGTCAGCGTGGGAAGCTTGTCAGAGCACTTTGCATGAAGATGATCAGGTGATTGTATTTGGGTCATTTAGTGTACTGGCAGAATTTAAAGGCCTGGATGGCACATTTTCTGAAAACATGTATTAGATTGTCTATTGACAGTAAAACCTTGATGAACATAAAAATATCACTCCATGCACAAGATGATTGCGTTATTGAAATCAAACCCTCAAAACGTGCCAAATATCTTCGTCTCAATATTGATCATGAGGGGAATGTGCAGATTACATTGCCTACAAACTATACGATCGAAAATGCTCAAGCATTTGCCGTTTCAAAAAGAGCCTGGATCGCAGAAAAGTTACAGGCTATACGCCAGCAACCCGTAGTAGCACCTATCACTTTACCTAAGCAATTCATCATCCCCTTGATGCAAGAAACCTGGGATATTGAATATCACCAAACGGATTATGCGAGTCTTCACCGTTACATTGATGTTGGTAAGCTAAGCATCCGTTTAGAGGGAAAGGTCGATGATCAAACATTGGTTTTTCGCTATTTTGATCAGTGGCTGAAAGAGAGTGGAAAAATATATTTGCCTGGCATGTTAGAGCAAGTGTCAAGGGAGATAGGTCTGAGCTACAATCGCGTTAGTATCCGCAAACAGAAAACGCTTTGGGGTAGTTGCTCTAGTAAACAGAATATTAGCCTTAACTGTAAGTTACTGTTCATGCCTGTCAGTGTGGTACGCTATGTGATGGTGCACGAACTATGTCATACCCAAGAAATGAATCACTCAAAACGCTTCTGGGCACTGGTCGAGAAGCATGATCCAGAATTTCGCAAACATGAAGCTATGCTTAAACAATCAAAGCGTTATATTCCAAGAGGCATTTAGTAGGTTGACTTTTTTTGAATGATTGGATGACGCTTTTAAGCGATTACATCCAATAAATAATAGTTGAAACGCCTAGAACACAAAGCAGGGCTCCCGGGATCTTGCTTCCAAGTTCCTTTGTGTCAGTTATTGTGGACAATACTGATAAAGTCAGGATGTTGCAAAGAGATTAATAAATCTATTTTTCCCATTGCCCAAACGCCTGCTTTGATTGCTTAACAGGCTAAAGCGGTTACATGAG
>CACVAY010000072.1 GCA_902727985.1 uncultured Thiotrichaceae bacterium
CAACATCTGATCGATAGGATTATTTCGATGTTAGATTTTCAACCGACATTAATTAAATCACACCCTGACTATCAAGCGCTTATTGATTATGGGGCTGTGGCTGCGTAATTCTGTCTGAAGTATTGCTGTATAGAATCTGATTCAACATTTTCCCACCTCGCACGCCCGTAAACGTGCATAGTTTTTATTACCGCATTAAGCGTTTTTCAGCTAGATATACAAACAATACATTAGCAGATTCTAATGAGCCTGAACAAGATTGTTTACTATTTGCTCTCCTTGCTGTATGATTAATTCTTATTCAAAGAAACCCCATAAATACCTGAAAAAACAACATCAGTAGCTTTATCAAAATTAATATTCTGTATTAAGTTGTTACTGTGCAAACACTTTTTCTTGAATACCTCTCTTTTCTGAGCTAAATTCCTTTTCCCGATACAACATTAGCGTACGCTAATTGGAATTTGTATGAACATATACGGTAATCGTATGCTGTTCGCTGTCATGTTTATTTCGATGGCCTTAGCCATCCCATTTCAGTCAGCTTCAGCGAAATCGATATCCGCTTCTGTGAAGAAAAGCTCCGGAAAGAAAGCAATATTTACCTGCGATCAATACCCGCGTGAGATCTTACTCAACAAAGCCAGTAAATATCAGAAAAGCATTACTGATGCAGCTCGTAAAAATCGCGTTTCGCCAAACCTCATTACGGCTGTTATTACAGTTGAATCATGCTTCCGATCAAAAGCACGCTCGCGCGCAGGTGCTGCAGGTCTAATGCAGCTTATGCCAGCCACTGGCCGTCGTTTTGGCGTAAAAGACAGATACAACCATGCTCACAACATCATGGCTGGCACTAAATACCTCAAATTCTTACTTAATCGCTTTCAAGGCGATGTGCTTCTAGCATCTGCCGCGTATAATGCTGGTGAAGGGGCTGTCGACAGACATGATGGAGTTCCCCCTTATCGAGAAACTCAGGCCTACGTAAAGAAAGTATTGGCAGTTTATAAAAAACTCAATGCAAAACAACAACCCGTGCAACAACAACGTATTGCAGCCCAACCAAGCCGACACACTGGAAAACTCTCCCTTCCAGAACTAAATCACGCTTATAAGTTGCTTGATGACGATCGTTATAAGCCCGTTTTAAGCTTCAAACAGTTCTTATAATATTGTTAATGTAACACTAATCATCTGATCGCTTTTCAGATGGTTAGTCGTCGCTCAAACTAATCTCTACAATACTTTCTTTGCCTGCTGATCAGCATGGTAGGAAGATCTAACCATCGGCCCACTCGCAACATGCGAGAACCCCATTTTTTCGCCAACCACAGCCAATGCATCAAACTCATCTGGTGTAACAAAGCGATCGACAGGGATATGATCAAAACTCGGCTGCAAGTACTGCCCCAGCGTCAACATGTCGCAACCATGAGCACGTAAATCGCGCATCACCTCGTGTACCTCCCCGATTTCCTCGCCCAAACCCAACATCAGCCCAGACTTGGTTGGTACATCAGGGTTTAGTTTTTTATGTTCTTGAAGCAAATCAAGCGACCATTGATAATCCGCTCCAGGACGAGCCTTTTTATATAAACGAGGCACCGTTTCCAGATTATGATTAAATACATCAGGCGGTGACTTTTCCATGATTTCCAGAGCAATTTCCATACGTCCTCTAAAATCAGGTGTCAAAATTTCAATCTGTGTATCAGGATTTAAAGCACGAATTTCTGAAATACATTCAACAAAATGTGCCGCCCCACCATCTCTTAGATCATCGCGATCCACCGAGGTCACGACCACATAATTCAAATTCATGGCATGCACTGTTTCTGCAAGATGTTTTGGCTCATTCTCATCCAGTGGATCAGGCCGCCCATGTGCAACATCACAAAAGGGACAACGCCTGGTACAAATATCTCCCATAATCATGAACGTTGCCGTTCCGTGCGTAAAACACTCACCGAGATTCGGACAAGCCGCCTCTTCGCATACGGTATGCAGCTTTTGCTCTCGCAATACTTTCTTTAAGGCTTTGACTTCAGGAGTCACTGGCGCAAGTGCACGAATCCATTTGGGCTTCCGCTTCATTTCGGTTGTTCGCTCCACTTTAATAGGGATACGATCAACTTTTTCTTTGCCACGGTATTTAACGCCTTGTTCTTTCATGAAAGACTCCAAAAATAAATCAACACTCAAAGCGCATCCAAAACACACCTTGGGTACGTTAAGTTTACGCAATAATGAGATGAATAAGTATCATGCATAAGCAACATGCATAATTTCAAACACTACTATTGTGAAAATGATGCAGTAAATACCAACAAAGTCACTTATTGTTACATGACACTACGCGAATTATTGAGCCGAGCATTCTACTATGGTTAGGATTATTGTTTATATACCCGAATCATCCTGTGAGATAGTCAAACAAGCCATGTTTAATGCGGGAGCTGGTCGCTACAATGATTATGAACATTGCGCATGGCAAACCTTAGGGCAAGGACAATTCAAGCCACTAGAAGGCAGCCAGCCCTATATTGGCAGCATAAACAAAACTGAATATGTCAGCGAATATAAAGTTGAAATGATCGCTGAAGAATCTTACCTAAAAGATATTGTGCATGCTGTAAAAAAAGCTCATCCTTACGAAGAACCTGCCATGCAGATTATTCCCTGTATTAACCCAGACAGCTATCTATGACAATTAAACATGCCTTAATCACCCTATTCTTGATTATTAGCTTAAGCGCCTGCTTCTCAGAACAAGAAGGAGGCTCATCTTATCTTAAGACTGAAACAAGCATCCAAACACCTGATAGACCATTTCAAGATCTGAATGGCACTAGCTATACAATGGAGAACCTAAAGGGAAAACCTATTATCATAAATTTCTGGGCCACTTGGTGCCCTCCTTGTCGCGCTGAAATGCCATCAATGAATCGCGCTTGGGCAAAAGTAAAAGATGAAGGCATCCTGATGTTTGCCGCCAATGTTGGTGAATCACCTGAGACTATTGCCAAGTTCACTGAAGAAATACCCATTGATTTCCCTATTATTCTGGACGTAAACGCGAAGCTATCTATGGCTTGGGGCGTTCGTGGCATGCCAACCACATACATCATTGATGCAAAAGGGAAAGTTGTTTATAGCGCAGTTGGCGAAAGGCCTTGGGATGATGATAGCATTTTAGATGCTGTACGCGCTCTAAAATAGCGAAAAGAGAACAACCCTACAAAACCATACTATTCAGCTAGCATCTCTTGTACACGCTTGAAAACGCCTCGAAACATTTCAGGCGTAAGGCGCTTTGTTTGCGTGTTGTAGCGACTGCAATGATAAGAGTCAATCAAACGAATATGTTCTAACGAAAACTCATTGGCATGGCCAAACTTGCATGATGATAAAGGTTTATCTAAAGCTCTCAGCACAGCATTATGCGCTACTCCACCTAAAACCAAAACCACCGAATTTTTGGGCAACTCCATTAACTCAGTTCGCAAAAAAGGATTACAGGTTTTGATTTCCGAGGTTAATGGCTTATTTTCTGGCGGCAGACATTTCACTGCATTGGTAATACGACAATTATTCAACTGTAAGCCATCATCAATGGCAACAGACTTTGCTGCACTCGAAAAACCAAATTGGTAGAGCGCCTCATAAAGTAATGCCCCTGAGTCATCGCCCGTAAACGGCCTAGCTGTTGCATTAGCACCATGCAAACCTGGCGCTAAACCAACAATCAGGAATGCAGATTTTTCATCGCCAAACGCAGGCACTGGTCCACAATAATAATCAGGATATTTCGCTTTGGTATCGTCCAGAAATGCAGCTGAACGCTTGCAGCATTGGCACTCACTATCAAACTTCATGCACATCCTGTGCTAATTGCTCGAACTCGCTCCAGTCTTTAAAGGGGTAATGCGTCAACCGCATATTGTAGTAACGCTCTAATGTCGACACCTCACGATCAACCCATGCCGGTAGTTCGAAAGACTCACTCTCGGATTCTAATTCTATTTCAGCGACCGTGAGACCCTGATTATCACCGGCAAACTCGTCAATTTCCCAAACCTTACCCGCATGCTTTACCAAGTAGCGCGTTTTTTCAATCAGAGGTATTTTGCAGAGCGTATTGAGAAGCTCATGAGCCTCTTCCACAGGAATGGGGTATTCATATTCGGCACGAGAAACACCGTACGTCATACTTTTGATATTAATATTGGCAGATTGATTGCTGACACGAACACGCACAGAGCAACGCTCATTGTTTGCCATATAACCTTGACGAATCTCTCGCTGTTCATAAACCTGAGATCGCCAAGCATCATCTTTAACAAGGAACTTTCGTTCTATTTCAACAGGCATAATAAAACTAGAATTTGATGAGAGCCGAACCCCACGTAAAACCACCACCAAAACCTTCCAGCAGAAGCGTCTCACCGCGCTTAATACGACCATCTCTTACTGCTACATCTAATGCCAATGGAATCGATGCCGCCGAGGTATTACCATGCTCATGTACGGTAATTACAACATGGTCGGTAGAGACTTTAAGTTTCTTCGCCGTTGCATTAATAATGCGAATATTTGCTTGATGCGGAACCAACCAATCAACGTCTGATTTCTGCATATTATTGGCTTCAAGGGTTTCATCGACGATTCGTCCTAAGGTATTTACCGCCATGCGAAAGACCTCATTGCCTTTCATGGTCAAGTAGACCTCTCCTTGCTTTACTCTTTCATATTCCGAGGATGACATATCAGGGCTATCAACCTTTAACAGATCCTTGTACTTACCATCCGCATGCAAATGCGTTGATAAAATCCCGGGCTCTTCACTCGCTTCTAAAATAACCGCACCCGCACCATCCCCAAAAAGCACACACGTTCCGCGATCATTCCAATCAAGGAGCCTTGATATAGTTTCAGCGCCAATCACCAATGCACACTTATGCGTACCACTCTTGATAAACTTATCGGCAGTCGCCAATGCATATACAAACCCGGTACAAACAGCCTGCACATCGAATGCTGCCGCACCATGATTATCCAGACGTTCTTGCACTAAACATGCAGTACTAGGAAAAATTAAATCAGATGTTGTTGTTGCAACGATAATGAGGTCAAGATCCTCAGCTGTTTTACCTGCCATTTCCAGCGCAAGTTTGGCAGCTTCTACCGCCAGCTCAGATGTTTTTTCATCAGTAACAACATGGCGCTTCTTAATCCCTGTCCGCTCAAAAATCCACTCATCTGTGGTATCAACGATTTTTTCTAAATCTTTATTAGTCATTACCTTTTCAGGTAGATAGCTGCCAGTTCCAGTAATCTTTGAATACATTCAGTGTTCCTGTTTCGCGAATAAGGTTTCCAATTCTTGATGAATAGTTTGCGGGACTTTCTTAATCACTTCGGAACGCGCAATAGCGATCGCATGTGAGAACCCGAAGGCATCCATTCCACCATGACTCTTCACCACGATGCCCTGCAAACCCAAGAAACTGGCCCCATTATACCTTCTTGGATCAAATCGACGACGGAATGCCTTTAATACAGGTAGGGAAATTAACGCGGCGATTTTTGAAAATATACCCTTAGTATATTCAGATTTAAGCTCTTGCGTCAGCATTTTAGCCAAACCTTCCATCGTTTTCAGGGCTACATTACCCACAAAACCATCACAGACGACCACATCCACATCGCCATGAAAGATATCATCACCTTCAATATAACCAATATAATTTAGAGGTGTTTCACGCAAAAGAGCATCCGTTGCTTTGACTTGCTCATTGCCTTTGATTGCCTCTTGACCCACATTCAACAGACCTACTTTAGGCGCACCTCCACCATCAACAGCCTGTGCCAACACAGACCCCATAATAGCAAATTGGTAAAGATGATCAGCCGTGCAATCAACATTAGCGCCAAGATCAAGGATATGGGTATGCCCAACAGAGGTAGGAACTACAGTACAAATCGCCGGGCGATCCACACCGGGAAGCATTTTGAGCACGAAACGGGCGGTTGACATCAATGCCCCCGTATTACCAGCACTGACGGCTGCATCAACTTGCCCGCTTTTAACCAAGTTAATGGCAACACGCATTGATGAGTCTTTTTTGTTACGCAAAGCGCTTGCTGGAGCCTCATCCATTTCAACTTTCTGAGAAGCATGCTGAATGTGCAAACGCTCACTCACCCCCGCTTTTTGACTCGCTAGCTCTTCAAGGATTTTTGCTTCATCCCCCACCAACGTTAACGCGATATCCTCATGTTCTTTCAGGGATTTTAAAGCTGCAGGCACAACGACGGATAAACCATGGTCACCACCCATTGCATCCAAGCTAATGCGAATGAGAGAATCCATTTAGCCTCCTCTTTTGGTTATGCTAATGCGACAAAACGCTATAGAAAGAACCTTCTTTCACCAGTTTACCGTCGCCCAAGAAAAATCGCGGGTCAGATAGCCCGCGATTTTCAGGTTTGTGGCAAGTTTCAAGAAAGTAACTTACCACGGGTATTTATTTTATTCGTCGTCTGAATCGTCAACTGCTTCATTAGAAACAATCACCTGACGTCCACGGTAATAACCATCAGCAGTCATATGATGACGATGATGAGTTTCACCCGACACAGGATCGATTGATAGTGTTGGACCTTTCAATGCATCATGTGAACGACGCATACCACGTCTTGAACGTGTCTTTCTATTCTGCTGTACTGCCATAATTTACTCCGAGTCCTTCAGACTTTGCAAAACCGAAAAAGGGTTCTCTTTAGGTTCCGCTTCGGTTACTAATAATTCATCTTCTGGCAACGCCTCAATGAGAGGTCTAGCCGGCTCACACTGCTCATGCATCACCGAAAATGGTAAGGCGAGCAATATCTCGTCTTCTATAAAGTCTAACAAGCGCATTTTCTCGCTTTCTTCATCCACTAACCAACTTTCAAAACCCTCTTGAACACGTTCGGCCTCTTGCTCATCATTCTTTACCAAGACAACATAAATGGACGAATCCACCTCATGCTGAACAGACTTAAGACAACGTTGACATATCACATCAAGGGTTGCGTTAATGCTCCCTTTTACAATAGGCAAACCCGTATCATTCCTGGTAAATTCCAATTCTATCGTGGCATTTCCTTGCGTTGAAACAAGTAAGTCAGCCAAGCGCGTCATCTGTTCAATTGGCGCTTCACCTGTTAAGGTTTTTCGCTGTTCAACCAGACGGTATGGACTTACCTCAATTGGTAATCTGCTAGACATAAGCGGCGCATTATAGAGATTTCATAGCACATCTGTAAAGAAATAAAATACCACAAATTCACTCTTACGAATTCAAATCTGATTTTCATCATCATTCACCCTCCAGCCCCGATACTAGAGCCTAAAATAATATATATTTATTAAATAATTTTCAATACCTTACTAACAACTTCGTCTTGCGCTTTTGTATCCTAAGCCGATAGGGTTACAATGCGCGATCATTTCATTAAATAGCCATTACCATGTTAACCCATCAAGAACTCTTAAACTTCGAGCCCTCAACAAACGCATTTGCCGATAAAGTCATCCTTATTACAGGTGCAGGAGATGGTATTGGTAAAGCCGTTGCCAAAGCCTATGCAAAGGCTGGAGCTACGGTTATTTTATTAAGCAAAACCATCAAGAAGCTTGAAATTGTTTATGATGAAATCGTTAATGCGGGACATCCTGAACCAGCCATTTACCCTATGAACCTGGAGGGCGCAACGGCTAAGGATTATGCGGACATGGCAGATGTTATTGAAACAGAATTTGGACGTCTTGACGGCATTCTTCTTAATGCAGCGGCATTACCAAGTTACACCCCCATTAAAGCGTACGACCTTGAACAATGGTCAAAAGTCATTACAACGAACCTTCATTCAAACTTCCTCATGCTAAAAATGTGCCTACCACTTTTAGAAAAAGCAGAAGATGCATCCGTCGTATTCTCTAGTCACCATGCTGTACAGGCATATAACGGCGCCTATGGTGTCGCAAAATCAGGACTAGACGCCCTACTTCGCATCTTATCGGAAGAGTATGATGACGCTCCATTTATAAGAGTCAATGGTGTTGATAGTGGACCGTTACGTACCAAACTTCGCACCTTCCATTATCCAGGCGAAAATCCTGCAACACTAGCACCACCAGAGGCCATTGTTGGCCCGTATTTATATTTCATGGATCGTAGTGCTGGTAAAACTACGGGTGAAATTGTGAGATTCGAACGTTTACCTGCTAACGACACAGAAAACACATAAGACCCAATATGTCACAAGATGATATTTTTCAGAAACCGCTAACGCAAGTGGTTGATTTCGTATTCAACAAAGCGGTTGTTGATGTATTCCCGGACATGATCAGACGATCTGTCCCTGGCTACGACAATATTATTAGTATGCTTGGTGTTTTTGCATCGCAATACGCCTCTGAAAAAAGCCGAATCTATGACTTGGGATGTTCACTTGGCGCTGCAACACTGGCTTGCCATCAACAAATTCCTGAGCGCCATATAAAATATTACTGTATCGACAACTCCCAAGCGATGCTTGATCAATGTGAAAACAATCTAAAAAAGCACATGCCAGAAGCCAGTAAGACCTTTGTCTGTGATGATGTACGAAATATTGAAATAGAAAATGCCTCAATGGTTATTCTAAACTTCACTCTGCAGTTTATTACCCCAAGTGATCGGCTTGCCCTTATTAAAAAAATCCATAATGGCTTACAACCGAATGGCTGCTTGGTCATTGCTGAAAAAACATTGTTCAAAGATACCAACACTCAAAACCATATGACCGAGTGGCACCATCAATTCAAGCGGGCCAATGCATATACCGAACTTGAAATTAGTCAGAAACGTGCAGCCATTGAAAATGTAATGATTCCAGATACGACAGAAACCCACCTATCACGCCTAAAAAAGGCTGGATTCCAACACCCTTTGCAGTGGTTCCAATGCCTAAATTTTTCTGCATTCATCGCTGAGAAAGTATAAATTATGATTGATTTTTCTGAACTGTATGCTGACCTCAACGAAACCCGCCTACATCCATGGACGGAAAACCTCCAAGAACATATAAACAAAACATTTTCTAACTCTCCGCACGGAAAATTACAAGAATGGTTACATATTCTTGAACACTTACCCGAAATCACGCCTTCTCTTATAGATATGGGGGGTAGCAGAATAACAGCCGGTCAAGCAACAGACATTAACAAAGAAACTTATGAGCAACTCCTGTCTATCTTGAAAACTTTTCATCCATGGCGTAAAGGTCCCTATGAACTCTTTGGCATTCATATTGACACAGAGTGGCGTTCTGATTGGAAATGGGATCGCATCCATCAACATATACAACCACTTGAAGATAAACTCGTTCTGGATATCGGCTGTGGTAACGGTTACCACATGTGGCGAATGCATGATGAAGGAGCAAGACTGGTTATAGGCGCAGACCCTAGTCAGTTTTTCTTAATGCAATTCTCCCTTTTTAAGCATTATCTAGGTAAGCATCTGCCCGTCCACCTTATCCCGGCTAAAAGTGAAGATCTACCCAATTTCCAGCAACAAGGCTTTGATACCGTCTTTTCAATGGGTGTTTTATATCATCGAAAGTCTCCTTTCCAACACCTTGAAGAGCTAAAACAATGTTTGCGCCCATCAGGTGAGTTAGTGTTGGAAACGCTGGTTATAGAAGGCGATGAAGATGATGTTCTTGTCCCAGAAAACCGTTATGCCAAAATGCGCAACGTCTGGTTTATTCCATCGGTACCCTTGCTCACTCGCTGGCTGAGACGACTAGGATTTATAGATATAAAAGTTATTGATGTTAGCCAAACGTCTCTAGAAGAACAACGCGCTACAGAATGGATGACTTTCGAATCACTTTCGAACTTCTTAGATCCTGAGGATAGACAGAAAACAATCGAAGGCTACCCCGCACCACTGCGTGCGAGTATTTCTTGTCGCAAACCCTAATAAGGTTTTAAGTCGACTGAGATGACATCGAGTTTTTGAATTTTTTCTCTAACACTCTCGTCAGAATTTCTAACTGATTATCAACACTCGCATTTACAATCCCTAAATCGGACTCAATAATACAATCCGTTTTGGCTAACTGATCTTCGGGGATTAAATCAATGAAATGACTCTCATCATGTACATCACCAAGACCTAACTCCTCAATCAACCGAGGCATCATTTCAGGGTGCACACGCACGGAAACTTTTTGCCCTTTATAAATAGGCTTCAATCCCTGCTTGACAATAGCGCTAACTAAATCTTTATCGTCATAATCATCAATAATTTTTCTTACCGCTGAAATCACAACATCAGTGATATTCATTTCGATATCCTTCAGCTGATTAGTCATGGTTGCAGCAGAACTTAAAAGCTGCTCAGCAAGACGAATTTTTGCCTCTTCAGCACCTTGGTTTAGTCCAGTCTCAATTGATTTAAGTTTCAAAGAAGCAGCTTGAGTCTGCTGTTGATGCCTCTCTTCAAGCAACTCCTTCTCAATCTCCTGAACAGACATTAATTTAAGATATTCATCTGCTTTAATAACTTTACAGCTAGGATCAATACATAGCGTATTTTCTTGAACCTTCTGAACCTTAATCAACATCAGGCTTTTCCTTTACATAGTCCATCAGCTTAAGCGTTAAATCTGAATTACCGATTTTCCCACCAGGCATGTTTTTTTTGTTTGCCACCATTTGTGAATAGTCATCAAACCATGAGCGAGGTAATTTAATAATCATGCGTTTTAACAAGGCATAAGGATAATCCTGCATGCCAGCAATGATGACCGCCATACCAGTAATAAGTAATTTTCTATTGATGCTTAGCTCTTCAGAGAGGTCAAGCGCTTTGAGTTGTCGCTGTTTAATCTCCGGAGCACCCTCCAAAGCAAAGGTATAAAGCTCTTCACCCAGCGCTTTACGATAGGATGCAACTTCTTGTCGAGTAATACAGCGTCTAACATCATCGAAATAAAACATCATACCAATATGCTGTACAAGCTTTTGCATTTCAGACGTATCCCATAATGCAAGCTGGGTCAGTGAATCATTAAAATCAAAGAAAAATTTGCCATCAAAACCGAGTTGAGACAATAGATGATGAGAAAGGCGTGTCGATGTTTTTCGACTATCCTCTGCTATTAACTTTAGAATTACATCCGCATTTGGAAGGTCTTTTAACCAAGAAGTATGCACATACTTCTCTGGTTTATAATTAAACTCCCAAATTGGGTAAGGTAGGT
The DNA here is from genome assembly GCA_902727985.1 of uncultured Thiotrichaceae bacterium. Lineage (GTDB taxonomy): Bacteria > Pseudomonadota > Gammaproteobacteria > Thiotrichales > Thiotrichaceae > HyVt-477. The sequence continues at coordinate 11,305 of CACVAY010000072.1, forward strand.
TTTCTGATTTTAAAAAATCTTCAGGGTTTGTCATGAATGCCTCGATGCAACAATTGCATAATAATCAACGACTCAGCTGAGCAGGTAACATCACTACTGACACCTTGTCGTAACTTAGGCCCTCAATACTTTTTTCTACAATCATTTTAATTTCAGATTTAATATCATTCAGATTAGAACGTGGATGATATTTGATAAATACTGAAGCAGAGGAAGGATTTATTTTGTCGATATACGGATTATTTTCCGGCATAACTATATGAACTCGCGCAATTAATACCCCATCGATATTAGTTAGCGTCTCTTGAACACTTTGAGACAACGCATATATATAACGCACTCTCTCCTCCATCGGAGATGAGACAAGACCTTCTTCCTTGAACATGTCTTTTATACTTGCAGTACTTTCTTTGGGAAATCCATGTTCCCTGAGCAACTGAACTGCCTCAGGCACCATGGATTCATCAACAGATAAAGTGTAAGTGTTCCCCTTCTTACTCTTAATCTTTTTCGCCGAAATATCGTTACTTAACATAATAGCCAACATATCGTTGACATCAGCTTCAGACAAGCCACTGTGAAGCTCCATCTGACAAGCTAGTAAAAATATTGATAGTGCCGCAACAACACTAAATCGTAGTTTTCTGTATATTTTATACATCGTAATATTCTTATAATTATTATATTTCATTACGCGACTTAACACATAAAGGTGAACCGCAGCTATATAATCAACCAGCTGATCTAAATAAGGTCTTCAAACCTTGGCTAGCTTGTCCCACCATGGTGGTTAAAACCTTAATATTTGCTGACCAAATCTGCGTCTTGAGATGCCATCTGGAGATTTCACCAGAAAATTCAGCTGATATTTTACGTACTTCACGAAACTCGCCAATAAGATCCTTCATATCCTGCTTAGGGTCTTCAATTTTTTTCTCAGCATCGAGATTTGTTCTTACCTGGTCTTGATTTTTCTTTTCTTCTAACTCTAGAAACTTGTCAAAACGCGGAACATCATTCATCTGACCTAGTATATTTTTAAACGAATTATCAAGATTAACTAATGGTGATAGCTTGTCAGGACTTTCCGTTTTAATCTTAAGAAAGGCATCTTCCTGTTGTGCTTTGATATCCACACCAGAAAAAGAGTCAATCTTATTCATCACATCAGTGGAGATATTATTTCTCAACTCCATATCAAAACGTTGAATATCTAAATTATCTGCCTTCAATAATGTTGTTTTATCTTGCTCCAAATTACCTTGAGGTATTTGTGTAGCAGCAACTTGTTCCAGCATTTTTATTACCTCCATACATGATAAATTTGGACATTGTCCAAATTTAAAAAGAAGACGTTAAACAACAGCTCTCGTATTGCTCAACTCTGCAAGATAGAAGCTAGCGATAGTTTTATCGTCTTCACCACCTTTTTCGATGATTTCATTGAATAAATCTCTAGCGCCTTCTTTATCATCATTCTCAAAATAAGAAATACCAAGAAAACACTTAGCCGTCATATTATCTGGCTCGACGGTCAAAACCTTGTCTTTCAAAATAATTGCAGCTTCTTTGAACTGACCAGCATAAATTCTTGCAATCGCAACACCAACCAAAGCCGCTGCTTGACCATTACAATTATCCTCAACACTTTCCATAATCATCTGACCGTTCTCAACGTCACCATTGAAACATGCCAAATACCCGACTTGAGATAGCAATTGAATCATTTCAGTACTGATTTCCATCACATACCCTCTTTGAATTGTTATTAGATGTACAGGAACGGGTAACATCCCATGATGTCACCCGCACAGGGAAAAGGTCGACTACCCCTAATCCCACTAACCAATTATAAATTAATTAGCTAGCTAACTGCTGTGACGTTTGCTGTGCAGTGTTACCAATTGCTTCAGCCATTGAGTTTAAACGGTCTGTAGCAGCTTTGTGCATTTGAAACTCCAAATTAAGCTTCGCAGACTCGCTTTGGTAAGTCATAGTAGACTCCATCTGGGTTTGCTGCTGACCAAGTAAACCTTGTAGATCTGTTACAGCAGCACCTGTACCTGCATTATTTAAACTTGCAACTTCCATTGTATTTCTCCTTAAATGTAACAATGTATAATTAAAAATATTTCTCGATAAGACTATCAAACACAGAGAAACAATAATTCGCACACTATGCTGTGTTCAGCAATATTCTTTTCACAAACCTAAAGTTAGTATTGTTCTACTACCTTTACTCCTGCTTCTACAGCCTGAAGAAGACCACTCATTCTTTTGAACTCTTCAGGCGCAAGACCTTTGTTAATTTCCTTACGGACTTCCATAGAAAAGCTATTAAACTGCTCTAGAATTTCTTTTTTATAAGAACCTGCAGGGTCATTTTTTAATTTTTCTTCAATTTCTAGCATCACTTTTTATTTTCCTTCTGTCCAAAAAATAAGGGGAACTTTATTTCATTATTATTCAAAACAATGTGATCATGATTAATGGCTTCAATGAAGTAACCTTTTCCTACATTTGATCCCACAAAATATTTCTTACCTTGTTTCGACACCACGAATGGCACCTCTCCTACACTTGCCGTTCTAATAGCCATTTCAAACTGCTCTGAAGGTCTGGTAAAACGTTCAACCAAGCGAAACTCATAAGAAGTTTCTTCCTGAAACTGACCAAACAATTTGGTCCAAGTTTCACCCTCATCGGGCGTCAAACTTCCTTCTACTGTTATCAAACCTTTTTTTCTTGATACGCGTATTCTTTTTGAAAAATTCTGGAGCGCAACCTTTCTCTTCAATGATAAAAACTGTTCTGATAAATCAACTATTTCATCATCATTGATGCTTAGCACACCTTTAACATCACTTCGGATAGTTTCTCTAAGGCTTATCCAACGCCTTCTTTCATTAATAATGCCTGTTGCTTTTAAACGCCCATGCTGAAGGGTTGAGAAATTCACACTACCTTCACCCAGCGTTCTAGCAATCTGATTAGCACTATCTTCCAAACTCTGATCAATAAATACTCTATCGATAACTTTGGAACCAAGATGTTGCATCCTTTGATTCAGCATCTCTTTTTCTTTAACTGTTTTCACATAACCATCAAGAGTTGTTATTCCGTTGCGCGTCTTTGACACCTTAACGTTACTAAATGCAGCTTCACCAACAATCTGGCTAGCTTGCTGATCAACTCCTTGGGTGAATCCTAAAATACCTGGCAATCCTCCAGATGACTTAACGAAGTAATGGACATTTACTGCTACTAGTGCTAATAACGATAACCATACCCATGGATTTCCTAACAGGCTTTTACTGGTTTTTTTATTCTTCTCTTGCGCACCGACTTCTGAAATAACGTTGCTATGTGGCTGTTTATCTTCTGATTCAGGCCAAGGCTGTTGCTTATCGTTTATTGCAAAACGTACATCACCAATGGTTACTACTTGGTTAGGCTTGAGAATAACGCTCTTCAAACCAACATCTTTGCCGTCAACATACACAGGCTGGGCGAGAGGGATTAACTCAATCGCATTGCCATGGCGTTGTATCTTGATATGTCTATTCGCAACACGTGCTCCACTAAAAATAATGTCGCTCGTAGCTGACTTACCAATTACCACGGGTTTTGATCCAGGTAAAAGAGCTTCTGCTCCCATGTTCACGCCAGATAAAACTCGTGCTACATATTGTATATTGGGTTTCACTTCAGAGTTCTCAGAGACATAGATTAATGGGCATTATTCTTGGATATTCGGCTCGCCCAATAGGACCAGCCCCTTATCTTTTTCTATAATTTTTATATTGTTACTTGTCGCAAACTTCTTGGGGCGATTAGAACTAAAGTGTGTAACTCCTCGGCTATCCACCCATTTATAAATACTTGGCGTTGTTTGTTTTTTATCCAAAACCTTGGACATTTCTAGTACTGCCGTAACAAACTGCTCAGGGCCTTTAAAATAAACCATTTGATCAACATCCGAGCTAACCCAATGGTAATGATGATCCAATACACCTAGCCGTTCTAATGAGCTCGTAAATTCACTGGCACTAGCATGAGACAAACTTACCGACCCAGTCTGTAATTCATCTTCTCGATTGACAAACAGGGTATCTCCATCGAAATACCATAAAAGACCATTCGCCTTTGCAACATTTAGAAAGATTTCTTCTGGGGGCATTTCTCGATAATAACCGCTCACCACAGAATCTACTTTTTCACTAATAACAATGGGTGTTTTCTGCGTTGCTGCAAGTTCGGTCAAAAAATCTCTCAATGGCTCTTGATCCGAAAAATGCGTATATGGCACTTTAGACCAATCCAATTTTTTTGCTGACGCATTAAATGGTGTTAGTGCAACGGTTAAAAGCGCTGAGCATGTCAGTAAAAAAGAAAGCGGATTTCTATTGTTTATTATCATTATTTGTATCCTGTTTTTCGTGCAGACTACAGAGTCACTCTCTACTGAGGAAGCTCTGAACTGATGAAGTTTTCAGGTTTTGCTATGAACGGTTTATGCTTGCCTTAGAACAACCTAAACCAGAGACACACTCATAAATTAACTACTGACTACGCAAAGTAGCAAGCTCATCAATCAAGCTTTCCTCTGCTTTTTCTTCTTCTTGTAGCTTTTCTTTATCCACCACAGTAATAAACTCTTTCACTTTCTCCAAGTCTTTGGTGACGGACTGTAATTTTTCCTTAGATTCTTTTAAGCGATTTTGGGCCGCATGCAACTCCTTCTCCCTGAGTGGTATATTTTCACGAACCCTCATCTCCTCAGCATCAATATTTGACAGCGTTTTGTTATAGGTTGCCATCTCATCTATTGAAAAACTTCCATCATTCAGTTGATCAAACAGATGATCTTGAGTTTCTTTCTTCCTGATCATGAAATTTTCCAGATCTTGACGAGCTTGACGAATAGCTTCTATTGCCTGTTTTTCAGCATCACTATTCAATTGAACTTCAATATAAGTTCGCTCCAAACGCTGGTTTCTAATTTTTTGTAGCTGATCAAGACTCATAATTAATTAACAATTTGTAACATGATTGCCAAGGTATCTTGGAAGTTCTCAGCATCAGAAGAAGACTGTTTTAAGAAGGCATTGATTGCATCTATTTTGGCAATTGCTTCATCAGCCAATGGGTCAGAACCTTGACGGTATTCCCCCACTCTTAATAAAAACTCTACTTCATCGTATTTTGCGAGCAACTCGTTAATTTTTATTGATGCTTGTATATGCTCAGGCCCGACGAGAGAAGGCATTACTCGACTCAAACTTTCCAGAATATCGATAGCAGGATAATGCCCTTTGGCTGCGAGTTTTCGAGAAAGGAGAATATGCCCATCAAGTAACGATCGAATTTCATCGGCGATAGGGTCAGACATATCATCACCTTCTACCAACACCGTATAAAAAGCCGTAATAGACCCCTTGTCCGAACACCCAGCTCGCTCTACCAATTTTGGTAGCTCTGCAAATACAGAAGGAGGAAACCCCCGTCTAGCCGGAGCCTCGCCCGCAGACAAACCAATTTCTCGCTGTGCGCGTGCAAACCGTGTAATCGAGTCCATTAGAAGAAGGACGCTCTTCCCTTTATCCCTAAAATATTCTGCAACAGCCGTTGCTACATAGGCAGCCTTTAAGCGTTCAATTGCTGGTTTATCTGACGTAGCCACGATTAACACTGTTTTTTTCAGGTTCTCCTCGCCTAAAGAATCCTCGATAAACTCTCGCACTTCTCGTCCACGCTCACCAATCAGCGCCACGACATTTACATCAACCTCCGCATGTGCGACCAACATACTAATAAATGTACTTTTTCCAACACCAGCACCAGCAAACACTCCCATCCGCTGGCCAATACCACAGGTAATCAAACCATCCAAAGCTTTAACCCCCATCGAAAGCGGCTTATCAATTTTATTGCGTGATAACGGATCAGGAGAGTTTTGAATAACGGGATAGTATTCATCAAATACAGGGTTCTCATGTTGACTGGAACTAATCACATTCCCGACACCATCCAGTACACACCCCAACAAATGATTACCGACGGGTACATTTAACATCGTCCCTGTTGGAACAACCTGAGTACTCGTTGACATACCACTCATATCACCAATAGGCGCAAGCAACACATCTTTTTTCTCAATACCAATAACTTCTGCAGGCACAGGTTTGTCATCATGAAGGTTCTTCAGTAGGCACAACTCACCAATTTTAGCCTGCGGCAAAATGGCCTTAACCACCGTTCCAGCGACCTGTAGAATTCTTCCATTGACTGGCATGGTATTACAATGACCAATTGCCTCCGAAAGCTCCTCTGGAATGTATTTCAGTGACATCAACCATTACTCCATAATTTGAATGCGACCAAGTGGCTTCAACTTCACTTGTCGGGTTAACTCTTGGAATGACAATACGGGAACACTCGCTGAAATCGAAGCAATATGGGCACTGATATATTGACGCAACTCCATTGAAGTCAACAACACTGGTCTTGCAGTGAGCCCCTCAACTTTTGCCGCCTCCTCTTCATTTTTCTGAAGTGCTAGGCGGAAACGTTCAGAGGTAGCCTCATCCCATGCCAGATGGCTACCCATTGGGGTTTGACGAATACTTTGCTGAATAACATTTTCCGTATCTGGATCCATAAGATAAACGGGCAACACATTTGAGCCGTAAGTAAATGAGTGACTTATTTGACGCTTCAAACCAGCTCTCACATATTCTGTCAAAGTTGCGGTATTCTTTTCCGTTTCCCCCCATTCTACTAGGGTTTCCAGAATCTGGCGTAAATTGCGCACCGAGATTTGCTCATCTGCTAAACGACGTAAAACATCAGTGATTTTAGGCAATGGAAGATGCTGCTGCGTTTCCTTGATCAGTTCACCATAACCCGCTGCTTCCAGTTTATTGAACAGAACATGCACCTCTTGCACACCAATAAACTGACTTGCGTTCATTTTCAGCGAATACTCGAGATGGAATGCCATGATATCGATAGGTGTCATGGTATTGATATCTTGCTCAGATAGCTGTCCGGTATAGTTCTTCTCAACCCACACCGTAGGTAGCCCAGGAAGGAAGTTTTCACCCTCTTCATAAGGGACATTCAAATTTTTCAGGTTTTGTGGCGTCTGACGAACAAAAACCTTTTCAAAACCCAAATTACCATGAGCAATGGGCACATCCTGAAAAGATATCTGATATCCATCATTTCCCAAGTCATTCGACATGCGTAAGGAAACAGCGGGAACGATCACCCCCATATCTTTAAAGAAGGCCCTACGCACCCCAACCAAACGCTGGTTCAATTCATCCGGCACAAGATGTGCACGCGCCTGCGTTGCTATTTCTAATAACACTGGCGTATAAGCCTCATTGGTTGCGGACGTAGAATTCTTCAGTGCCTCTAACTTATCTTTTTCATCGACTTCAGAACCAATAAGCGAGACCTCATCTTCGACATGAAATTTATGATCATTCACACGGCGCATGATTAAACCCATCGTTCCCAACAAAATCCCTATCATAATAAATACAATCGTTGGGAAGCCCGGAATCAGCCCCATGAAAAAGACCACACCTGATGCAATCAATAAAGCATTAGGCTGTGCCAACAACTGTTTCCCAATATCTTGACCAAGATTACTGGATTCATCTACGGCGACACGGGTAACGATAATACCTGCCGTAATAGAGATGAATAAGGCAGGGATCTGTGAGACCAGACCATCACCAATGGTCAAAATAGAATAAATCTCTGCTGCTTCTCCAGCCGTCATACCCTGCTGCATCATACCGACGGTGATACCACCAAGGATGTTTACAAAGATGATGACCAAACCAGCGATCGCATCACCTTTCACAAATTTCATGGCTCCATCCATCGAACCATATAACTGACTTTCTTTCTCTAAACGTGTTCGTTTTGCACGCGCCTCATCAACCGTAATAACACCAGAACGCAAATCACTGTCGATACTCATCTGCTTACCAGGCATCGCATCCAGAGAGAAACGCGCACTAACCTCAGCAACCCGCTCTGAGCCTTTGGTAATGACAATAAATTGCACGGTTGTGATGATCAAGAACACAACGAAACCAACAACAATATTGCCCGCCACAACAAAATCACCGAAAGTAAAAATAATCTTACCGGCATCGGCCTGTAACAGAATCAAACGCGTGGATGCAATACTCAGCGCTAATCGGAATAAGGTTGTTAATAACAGAACAGCGGGGAAAGCAGAGAAGGCTAACGGTGAAGGGAGATAGACCGCGACCACCATCAGCATGATGGTTCCCGAAAGGTTGAACGCAATTAAAATATCCAACGTCCATGTCGGCATGGGAAGGATCATCATGAAAGCGATCGAGACTAAAAAAACCGCCAACACAATATCATTGCGTTTAGTAAGATTTAGTAAGGTTTCTTGGAAACGTTCGTTAAACACAACTACCCTCTTCTTCTATTGTTTTTTTTGCTCTAAGCAATAAGTTCAGTTAAGCCAACCGTCTGTAACAGTTCACTGACTGCACTGTTAGGATTCGTTAGCTGTAATTTCCTCCCTGACGTCTGACTATCAATATGCGCATTAAGAAATACACGGATACCGTCGGCTGTCACAACAGAAATATCTTTTAAATCAATGACCACCGCCTCGGAACCCCTAACTTCCTCTGATAACAAACAGCCTTCTAAATGCTTAGCAACATCACCGTCCAACTTTCCTTCAGGTACGATGGTAAAAACCCCATCCTTATTAAACATTCGCATTCCCTTAACCATTTTCTTCCTCCATAACAACAAATAGATTTCCCTTGTCGACGGCAACAACTTTCACCAAGGTACCTGATGAGCAGTCTTCACCAACAATCGTCCATGTTTCCCCGTAAAGCTGTGCTTCGCCCTCCCCATTCACTAACGGGGTTTTTAATTTAATCGACTGACCAAGCAAGTGCTTGCCAGGATAGGCAACTAATAGATTTCTCAGATCAAAAAACCATTTCGTCAAAAACGTCAGTACCAAATGGCCAAATAGAAACACAAAGAGGAAAATAATGGGTTGCAAGAGCCAGTACTGTTCAGGAGCCACCAACATCATGAAAATGGTAAATAGCAGCGCAATACTGGCCCACAATCCTTTATTTTCTGGAAGCAACTTTCTTAGGTGTGAAGGGTTGTCAGTGACATCTGACATTCTCCCGAAAACAGGAGCAACATCCTGAAAATAAAAGCGCAAAGTCTCACGTTTATATTTATCCAGAGATTCACCAAGCTGATGTTTCACATTATTATTATTCTTATCATTCATTTTTATAACTGCTCGTTAAACGTTCTATCTCAAAGAAGCTATCAACCAAAAAAAGGGAAAACAGCGATTATTTTTTAAGGACGTTACATCCATCTACAAGCTCTACTTCAATAGCATCATTCCTGATGGGCTATCATAATCACAGGATCTTAAGACCACACTTAATTCAGACTAAGCGTTGTATTTATTTGAATACTGGGCAAGAAAAACCCAATAGAATCTTCTGTTAAAAAAGAGGAAAAAGGACATTTCCTCCATCATATTGCATAAAAAGTGACACACCTAACGCCTCTTCATTGCCTGTGCAGTCTTACGCACCGCAGATGCAGGAATAAATTGATCAATAACACCATCATCCTCAAATATTTGCACCAGTGCAGGATCTGCGATAACAGGTACCCCTTGGGCCTTGGCTATTTTGATCATTTCATTACTCATGCGGTCACGGCCAATGGCTAACAAAATTGGAAGATCCATTCCAGGCTCATACATCAATGCAACTGCTTTTCGCATACCTGCAATAATCACACGCGACATCATGACCTGTTCTTTTACATCCTCTTGCAACATCTTCCTTTGCTCAGCCCGACGTTGCCCCTTCATCATCGGATCACCTTCCATGCTCTTATATTCTCGTTTGACTTCATCCTTGGTCATCCGTTGATCTTTGTGAAACTGAAACTTCTGGAAGGCTATATCGAGCATCACCATCAACACTAAAATAGGAATCAAAATTAATAGCATCTTCTTAAGCATGCTTTTCAACACCCCTAACTGGCATTGCAAATCACACTGGGCAATTTCATGCATATATTCATTGATTGCCACCTTTACCACGACAATAATAATGACTGTCATCGTTGCTATTTTAAAAATAGACAAAAGCGTCTTGACTACCTGCTTCATAGAGAAAACACGGGCAAAACCTTTTATTGGATCAATTTTTTCAGGTTTGGGAATGATAGGATCAACGGAAAATATAAAACCGAACTGAATAACATTTCCCACAATACCAGCTGCAAGCATCATCAATGAGAAAGGCAACATCACGCTTAAGACAATACCGTCAAACCATAGTGTAAATCCCGCTGAAACGGCCTCTTCGAAACTTCTATCATAGGCATAATTACCCACACTAGAAAAATACGCCTGCAAATACTCAAGCAACCAGTCAAATGAAAAGAAGAAGTACAATATCGCTGTAAGTATCATCATAAGAGGCACTAACTCCTCACTTCGTGATACTTGCGCTTTTTTTCGGGCATCCCTTAATCGTTTGTGGGTGGGCTCTTCTGTTTTGCTACTCTTATCTTCGCTCATTATAGAATACCCTCGAGCATATGAAGAATATCGCCAAATTGGAGAAAGATGTCTCGCATATATTTGGCGATAAACTGAATATAGAAAATCAATAAAAAGATAGCGACACCACTTTTAATCGGCATCAACAGAAGAAAAATATTTAGCTGAGGAACATAACGAGACACAAGCGCGGAGCCTAACTCCACAATAAACATTGTCGCAATAATCGGCCCTGCAATCAGCGCAGCCATATAGAACAATAAAGCAAACTGTTTAAGGATAATCCCAACTACATCCATACTGAAATTTGGAACAAACGTATGAACGGGCCAAACTTGATAGCTAGAAACCAATACCTCGATTAATAACATAAAACCCCCCGTCGTAAACAACAACACAATAGACAGTTTTACGAATAAATCTCCCAAAGGTGATGATTGATCACCAAGCACGTTTGAGAACATCTGGGCACTCATAACGCCCCGCTGTAAATCAATGATAAAGCCTGCAGAACTCACTGCCCAAAAGGGGATACTCACCATATAACCAACAATAAAACCGATGGCCATTTCCTTCATCATCAATACCGCAATGGTTCCCATTTCCATAGGAACCTGATCAATATATCCAAGCGTCACTGGCGCACTAAATGCAGAAATAATAATCACTAAAGCATTTCTTGCCAGACCAGGAAGTATCGTAACGCCTAAAAAAGGCATTGCCAAAAATGCCCCAAGAATCCGCGGCACTGTTAACAACAGTGCTAAAAACCAGAGTTGCTCATCTCCAATGAATGACATGATGACTATACGTACGGGAACTGACTAAACATATTCACTGCAAACTTATACAGCTCAGGGCCAAGCCAATTCACCGTTATTGAAATAGTAATAATAATAGCCACCAACTTGAAAGCATGCGGCAAGGTTTGCTCCTGAATACTGGTTAACGCCTGTAGCAAACTAATCACCAAACCCACAATAGTCGCCGCCGCAAGCACTGGAAGCGAAAGATAGAGAATCAGCTCTAAAGCTACCGCCGCTTGGTGTGTGTAAAACTCATGCCCTGTCATTATTGGTAACTCAGTATTAAGCCATGTGTTAATCGCGACCAGCCATCAATCAACACAAATAGGAGAATTTTAAACGGCAATGAAATCATTATCGGCGCCACCATAATCATCCCCATTGATATAAGAATATTGGCAACGATGAGATCAATCACGATAAAGGGTAAATAAATAAGGAAACCAATTTGGAAAGCCGATGTTAACTCACTCACCAAAAACGCCGAGGTCAATACCAATAAGTTATCTTCCTCCACCTTCTCTGCATACTTTTCTGGCCAGAGTTTTTGCGTAGATTGCAAAAAGAATTGACGCTCTTGTTCACTAGAGTGCTTTGTCAGGAATTCTTTAACAGGAACAACCGCATCTGCTATCGCAGGCCTGACAAGAGGATTCTTAATATCGGAAATTTCGACACCATAGCTTTGAAAACGATCAAACGCCTCCAAACCAACGGGGGCCATGACATACATAGAAAGAATAATGGCTATACCATTAATCGCCAAATTTGGTGGAGCTTGTTGCAAACCTAGCGCACTTCGAATCATGTGCATGACAACCACAATCTTCACAAAAGAACTAATCAGGACGGCTAAAAATGGAGCCAACCCCATAATTGCCAGGAGACCTAGCAGCATTATGGGATTCGGAAAACTATCCATACGACATTTGCTCGTTTTTATTGAGTTTTTTCTTAAACAGTGCCACGTAAACGCCAAGAACCCATGAGGACTAAAGCACTCACATCACACACTATCTCTACAAAATCTCTTATTTATTGTTGTGATTCGAAAAGTCGACTAACTCGTACACCAATTTTCCCATCAATATCGACCAAGTCTCCTAAGCCAATGACCTTATTATGCGAACGAATGGTTACTGCCCTTGGTAAAGGCTTATCAAGTTGTACGGTATAACCTTCCGTAATTGTTTTTAGTTGATGAAATGGCAGTTCAATTTCCCCCAAGTCAAAACTGAGCTTTACTGGGATATCTTCAATTGAACTTTCATCATTATTGTAATCGTTTTCATTCATTTGGATTAAACCTGTGTCAAATACAATATTTTCTGGTAGTAGCTTCGCAGAAAAATAATCTCCTGAACGTAAGCGTAGCTTTAGGCTTGTTGTTTGAACCGTTGAGGAGTCATCTACCAGAATAATATCGCTCACTCCAAGTGTAGATAATTGGCTTGCAACCAATTCACTTGAGGCAATTTCTATCGCTACTGGCATATTTAAATGCTGCCAGAACTCAACTTGACGCATCGGCCAATAACCTAGCAACCCTTTAAAGACGGGCGTGAGTTTTTCATGCATAACCAACAATGCTTCAATAGTATGATTGCTTTGCTGTTCGACGATTCGGAATGCGACCGAATAACCATGTATACGAGATGGCTTGAGACTCAAGAAATTGATAATGCGCACATTCACATTGGTTTTGAGTACTAATAAATTAATAAGTGGCTTTAGTGCAATTTCGAGTAATTCTGAACGCAGATCAGCAGGCAACTGTGTAATATCTTTTCCACCTGATAGGCTCTTAATTTTCTCAGGCATAGGCCAAGACGAAAACCACAAAGGGGCAGGAACACCATCAAGTTCTATTAGAACCCCTACAGCACATTTCTTGCTCGCATCAGACAACGGCAAGATAGATGCAGAATAGCTATGATCACCATGAAGAGAGAACGCTAGATTATTCTGTTTTCTGGATAACATGTTCTGCCAATCCAGCATCGCTTCACGAACTTTTGGAATGGCCAACCTTCTTATCAGTGTCTCTTCAGTTAATGGCAAATTCATAAATTCGTGTTTTATTTATTTTTAAAGGCAAGCTGGAAAATCATATTCCATTTCAGCTTCAATTATCTAAAGTTCAAGATAAACGGAAACAAAAAACCCCTGAAACACAAATGCTCCAGGGGTTTGATTCAACGATTACAAGAACCGTTTTATATGACTGTGGAAATAAACATCTCTAATAACATGCTTAAATCCTCTTAAGTCATAATGTATTGCTTAGTACAACTTTCCTGAGATTGGATGACCAGAAGCAGTATCCGCAGTGAAAGAGAAGCTACTATCAGCATTTTGTGTACCTACTTGGAACACATATCCATCACCGTTAGCATCTTGGAGAGGCTTCCAACCTTCGCCAGAGATATACTCTTTACCACCCGTTGCTGCCCATGATCCGTCATCAAGCTTCTGCATACCTGTCAACGAAATATCACCAGCTCCGCCGAAGCTCTTCCAAAGCGTTACATTTGTATCGCTAGCACCAGACCAGTTAGTCAACTTAACGTCGTTGCCATCACTAGTTTTACCTGTATGCATTCCAGGCTGTAGCATTGGCGCCATTCCACCTGGGCCAGCTGGGCCAGCTGGGCCAGTTGCACCAGTTGCACCAGTTGCACCAGTTGCACCAGTTGCACCAGTTGCACCAGTTGCACCAGTTGCACCAGTATCGCCTTTAGCACCATCTGCTCCAGTTGCTCCAGTTGCTCCAGTTGCTCCAGTTGCTCCAGTTGCTCCAGTTGCTCCAGTTGCTCCAGTTGCTCCAGTTGCTCCAGTTGCTCCAGTTGCTCCAGTTGCACCAGTTGCACCAGTTGCACCAGTTGCACCAGTATCGCCTTTAGCACCATCAGCACCATCAGCACCATCAGCACCATCAGCACCATCAGCACCTGTTGCACCTGTTGCACCTGTTGCACCTGTTGCACCTGTTGCACCAGTGTCACCTTTCAACCAAGCTTGCACATCATCGGCATCGATATCTCCATCATTCTGGACATCACCAATTGTTGAGCTGAACCAGTCAAAGAAACCCTGACCATTTGAACCGTTAGAACCATCTGCACCATCAGCACCATCAGCACCATCAGCACCTGTTGCACCTGTTGCACCTGTTGCACCTGTTGCACCTGTTGCGCCTGTTGCTCCAGTATCGCCTTTAGCACCTGTTGCTCCAGTGTCGCCTTTAGCACCTGTTGCTCCAGTGTCGCCTTTAGCACCTGTTGCTCCAGTGTCGCCTTTAGCACCATCTGCACCATCTGCACCATCTGCACCATCTGCACCGTCAGCACCTGCTGCGCCTGTTGCTCCAGTATCGCCTTTAGCACCTGTTGCTCCAGTATCGCCTTTAGCACCTGTTGCTCCAGTATCGCCTTTAGCGCCTGTTGCTCCAGTGTCGCCTTTAGCACCTGTTGCTCCAGTATCGCCTTTAGCGCCTGTTGCGCCTGTAGCACCTGTGTCGCCTTTAGCACCCGTTGCGCCTGTATCACCTTTGTCGCCTTTAGCGCCATCAGCACCCGTTGCGCCTGTAGCACCCGTTGCGCCTGTAGCACCTGTGTCGCCTTTAGCACCAGTTGCACCTGTGTCGCCAGTTGCGCCTGTAGCACCTGTGTCGCCTTTAGCACCAGTTGCGCCTGTATCACCTTTGTCGCCTTTAGCGCCATCAGCACCCGTTGCGCCTGTAGCACCAGTTGCACCAGTTGCACCAGTTGCACCTGTGTCGCCTTTAGCGCCAGTTGCGCCTGTAGCACCAGTTGCGCCTGTAGCACCAGTGTCGCCTTTAGCGCCATCAGCACCCGTTGCGCCTGTAGCACCAGTTGCACCAGTTGCACCAGTTGCACCTGTATCGCCTTTAGCACCAGTTGCGCCTGTATCACCTTTGTCGCCTTTAGCGCCATCAGCACCAGTTGCGCCTGTAGCACCAGTTGCGCCTGTAGCACCAGTGTCGCCTTTAGCGCCATCAGCACCCGTTGCGCCTGTAGCACCAGTTGCACCAGTTGCACCAGTTGCACCAGTTGCACCAGTTGCACCAGTTGCACCAGTTGCACCAGTTGCACCAGTTGCACCTGTATCGCCTTTAGCACCAGTTGCGCCTGTATCACCTTTGTCGCCTTTAGCGCCATCAGCACCAGTTGCGCCTGTAGCACCAGTTGCGCCTGTAGCACCAGTTGCGCCTGTAGCACCAGTTGCGCCTGTAGCACCAGTTGCGCCTGTAGCACCAGTTGCGCCTGTAGCACCTGTGTCGCCTTTAGCACCTGTGTCGCCTTTAGCACCAGTTGCGCCTGTAGCACCAGTTGCACCTGTGTCGCCTTTAGCGCCAGTTGCGCCTGTAGCACCTGTGTCGCCTTTAGCACCAGTTGCGCCTGTGTCGCCCTTAGCTCCGTCAGCACCATTCGTGCCGTTAGTACCGTTAGTACCGTTAGTACCGTTAGTACCGTTAGTACCGTTAGTACCGTTAGTACCGTTAGTACCGTTAGTACCGTTAGTACCGTTAGTACCGTTAGTACCGTTAGTACCGTTAGTACCGTTAGTACCTGCTGGACCTGTAGCACCTGTGTCGCCTTTAGGGCCTGCTGGACCTACTGCGCAGTCACCTTTAGGACCGTGACTATTTCCTGCACCACTGCTTCCACCAGTTGAACCACCTGTAGTTGAACCACCTGTAGTTGAACCGCCTGTATCAGAACCACCCGTAGTTGAACCACCCGTAGTTGAACCACCTGTATCAGAACCGCTATTTCCACTATTACTGTTATTACCTTGTAGCTGTGACAACATATTCATGATTAGGGAAACAATAGCGTTCAATA
>CACVAY010000073.1 GCA_902727985.1 uncultured Thiotrichaceae bacterium
CTCGGTCATGAAGTATTTCTGGGTTTGGGATTGATAATAGATTAGCCATTTCAAAAAATGATGTCTGATCTTCAGCCACTGTCATTAACGATTTTAAATCAATAATGCCCTGATCGAGTGGCTTGGAGAAGAAACGCGGAAAGGCCATTTTATGCTTAAGCATACGATAACTCATCACAGGTACTGTAAAGTGTGCTGCATCCCAGCTTATTAGCGTTGCCATCGCTTGCGCTTGTTTGATGAAAGCGGTGATGAGTGCTGTTTCGGTATCGCCCTTAGCTATATGTGTTTGAATATCGAGAATGTAATCCCCTTCCCGCTTAATCATGACCAAGGCTGCTATCTTTTGCAAATGGATGGGAAGTTGTAATTCTCCTGTTTCTTGTTGATGCAAATGGAACATGGCTTTCGCTGCATTGCTCGCATCGAGTTCGCCTAAACCAAACTGACGACAGCCAGCTTCGACATCTGGAATAGTCACAATCGCATAGGACAAACAATTCATGATGGAAAAACCCCTGTTGAGATATATCGATCCCCTCTATCACAGATAATAGCAACAATAGTCGAATTTTCAATTTGTTGAGACAGACGCAATGCCGCTGCGACGTTTCCACCCGATGAGATGCCGCAGAAAATACCTTCTTGGGTAGCTAGATCACGCATAGTTTGTTCGGCTTCCTGTTGCGTCATATCCATCTCGACATCGACTTGCCTGGCATGAAAAATTTCGGGTAAATACTCGATTGGCCAACGGCGAATACCCGGTATTTTTTCTTCATCACTGGCGGGCTGTACACCGACAATCTGGATGTCAGAATTTTGCTCTTTGAGATAACGTGACGTGCCCATAATCGTGCCAGTAGTACCCATTGCTGAAACAAAGTGGCTAATTTCACCACCTGTTTGCTGCCATAATTCTGGGCCAGTCGTTTCATAATGTGCGATTGGGTTGTCTTCGTTAGCAAATTGATTCAGTAGCTTGCCTTTGCCTTCTGCTTGCATTTTTTCGGCCAGATCACGTGCGCCTTCCATGCCCTGCTCATCGTTTACCAAGATCAATTCTGCACCATAGGCTTTCATGGAAGCGCGGCGTTCTTCACTCATTGATGCAGGCATAATCAATACCATATGATAGCCCTTAATCGCAGCTGCCATGGCTAGAGCGATGCCTGTGTTGCCACTGGTAGCTTCTAATAAAGTATCACCAGGTTTGATTTCTCCACGCGCTTCGGCATGAACAATCATACTTAACGCCGGACGGTCTTTCACTGAGCCTGCGGGGTTATTGCCTTCGAGCTTCACCAATATTGTGTTGCTCGTATCGCCTGGTAGACGCTGTAAACGTACGAGAGGTGTGTTTCCGATGGTGGCTTCGATAGTCGGGTAATTCATTTATTCGTGTCCTGTAAGAATCACATAAGCGATAGCAAATTCTTTTTCATCTGAGAGACTGATGTGACTATCCGTCACACCGATACGGTCTATAAACTGCTGAGTTTCACCATGAAACTGTAAATAGGGTTTGCCGAGTTCATCGTTACAGGTTTGAATATCCTGCAAATGCACATTTTTTCCTATCCCTGTTCCCAAAGCTTTTGCCACTGACTCCTTTGCAGCAAATCGTTTAGCAAGATAAGGTGCTGGATTCGCTTTTTCATTGAAGATAGCTAACTCTTCTGGGTGTAAAGCTTTTTCAGCAAAACGTTCGCCATGTCGTTCAATAATTTTGACCATGCGATCAATACTCACAATATCGGTACCGATACCGATAATGCTCATTATTGACGCGCCT
Organism: uncultured Thiotrichaceae bacterium; assembly: GCA_902727985.1. Taxonomy (GTDB): domain Bacteria; phylum Pseudomonadota; class Gammaproteobacteria; order Thiotrichales; family Thiotrichaceae; genus HyVt-477. Next base: position 1,796 of record CACVAY010000073.1, read on the forward strand.
CAGCCATCAGTAACTTCATTTCAAGAATAGCCTGTTTGATGCCAACAAATACGGCTCTGGCGACTAAATAATGCCCGATATTCAGCTCACGCATTTGGGGGATGGCGGCAATAGCTTGCGTGTTCTTGTTATCCAAACCATGTCCTGCATTGACAATAATGCCGTGAGATTCAGCAAATTCTGCGGCTTCGATGATTCGTTCTAACTCCCGTTTTTGTGCATCACCATGTAAATTGGCATAAGTTCCCGTATGCAGTTCGATAACCGGAGCACCAATATCAGGTACCCGTTCGATATGTTCTTTGCTGGGTTCAATAAACAAGGAAACACGAATGTTTTCCTGATTCAAACGTTGGGTGACTTTTTTGATACGATCAAATTGCTTGATGACATCCAGTCCACCTTCTGTAGTCAGCTCTTCGCGTTTTTCGGGAACGATACAGCAATCTTCTGGATGCACATCGCAGGCGATATTGGCCATTTCTTCCGTTGCCGCCATTTCCAGGTTCATACGTGTCGTGCAATGTTCACGGACGGTGTAAACATCAGCGTCCTGAATATGTCGACGGTCTTCACGTAAATGTAAGGTAATGCCATCCGCACCGCCTGTTTCCACTAAACGCAGGGTTTCCAAAAGATCAGGGTACGGGGTAAAGCGTGCTTGGCGGATATTGATAATGTGATCAATATTGAATCCCAGCGCTAAGCGATTTTCAGTGTTAGACAAAAGCGAGTCTCCTTGAATGTAAAACTTTTCCTTCTAATAAACGATCAAATAACTGATTGAGAAATTCTCGGCATTCTCGTTCATTTTCACCAGTGAGTTTACCCTTTTCCGCCAGCTTTACGAATAAACTTGCCGATACTGGGATGGCGTCATATTGATCCTGTCCATCAATAAAACCTTGGCTTTGCGAATAGTAACAACGGGGCTGTGGTGGATGCTGAGCAGCTAATGCACAAACAGGATGACCCAACAGATGTAGAATCTTTAATTCTCCATACATAAAGGTACTTGCTTCTATTTCATCACAGAGTTTCAACAAGATTTTATGATAAAGGCTGAATAGTGGACTCATGGGTGCTTGTGCCGGCAGGAGTTTCACGAATAGTTCATTGATATAAAAAGCTTTGCCTAAGTTTTTGGGTAGTACCGGATAGCGCGCTGATTCTTCAAGCGAGGTCATGGTCATCACATTACCTCTACCCTTCCATTCACAAAGAACAAGCCGGAAAGGTTCTAGTGAGCCTTGTATGATTTTTCCTCGCTTCTTTGCAACACGCACTACGCTGGTTATCTTGCCGGACTCTTCGGTGAATAAGTCGACTAATAAACTATTTTCACGATAGGGCCTGCGGTTCAGAATAAAGGCACGCTGCATTAGCTTTCGGATTCGGATTCAGTGGCTGTAGAACCTGCTGCACCGATCCAGAATGATTGCCCTTTATCTAGAAATTCCTCATAAGGAATATAATGCGAACCGTCACAGGAGAAGTTCAAACCAATCATGCCGTTTATAATATTAAGAGACCCTGCTCTTAAATAGATTGTTTCATCAACATCACGTAACTCCCGAAAAGCGGCAAAGACCTTCACGATAACATCGGGTGGTACATTCGCTTCTTTGGGGTAATCTCTTTTGGGATAGGCGAGGAGCACATCATTTAGAATTTCTTGAATATTATGCACACGATAATGATACGGGTCATCGTAGAGCCAAATCGTCGCGCGTGAACTGGAGTAATGAAGCTTGGCATGAAAAACACCCCGCTTTAGAATCAACTCTTCAATAATGCTATTCACATCATCCAAGGTTTCATCCATGACGCTCTGTGTGCGCGATTGCATGAATAAAGTACCCCGAATGGAAGGATCTCCCTTCATCTGCACCCATTCGCGACGATCTTTGGTCGCCGCCGCTGTTGTTGCCGCACCAATATCATCCAGAATAAAATCAGCCGCTAAATACCCTAAAACCTGACTGTTATCTCTGACCGTTTGCACTGCGGTAACACAGTTTTGCTGCGTCGTTTGATTGGTATAAGTCCGTGAAAGATGCATGCCAGCTGTGGGCAAGGCTTCCGAAAAATAGGGACGTGATGAGATATCATCGACCGCGTTTTTATCAACGACCCCTTTTTTGGAAAAAATTTCACTAATGACAGTGCCATTGGCATCAAACACATAAATTTGATGACAGCGTTTCACTGAGTTGGCTGAACCAATATGTTGAGCTAGCTCTTCATTCAATTGCGCAGGACTATGCCACACTTTTTGTAATTGATTGGCAACATGTGCCAACGGTTCTCGAATGGCGTCCAGCAATGTTGCTTTACGTAATTCGATGGTTTTTTCGAAATCATTCATACGGTGAATTCTACAGAATTAAGCGTGGCTATGCATTTCAGCGTTCAGAAATATCACGCACTTCCACTTATCCTTAAAAATCTGCCACTCATATCCTTCCACAATGAAAGCTCAACATTCGTCCAGAATCTCGTATTTTTTCCTGTTAAAACCCCTGAGAATCATTGCAACAAAAGGATTTATTGAACACAAGGACCCTGTGGTAACTACAGATGAGTAAAAAAGAGATGATGGATCGCTATAGTCGTATAAACTTATTTTCGTCAGAGGGGAGACTGGGAAGAGGCATCTATTTCCTGTTTTCTTTCATCCTACCCGCTACTATTTTCTGGCTAATTGCAGCGATTGCTGGCCAAGTTGGTCAGTTCAATATTATGGAAAATGCATTAGCATACTCATTACTTGCTCTAGCAATCTTTGCCGCTGCTGCTCTACTCATTTCCCTAACGATCCAACGTAACCACGATTTTAATCAGAGTGGCTGGTTATCCATTTTATTGGTGATATTCCCCCCTATCATCATCTTCTATTGGTTGATTCCTGGTAGCAACGGCATCAATTCTTATGGGGAACCCTCCTATCCGATGCCAAAACTCATGAAATGGTTATCACCACTCATCTATTTGGCATTGCTGGCATTTACCATCTATTTTGTCGTCGAATCATGGGATATGATTGCATTAGAATTGGGTAAGTTCTTTCCTGGACTTAGCGAATTTCTATAATTGCTACCCTCTGAGAAACTTTGAAGATTCTTTTCATAGTTTCTTAAGAATATCATTAATCAGCTCTGGCCCTTGGTAAATCAAACAAGAATAGATTTGCACCAACTCTGCCCCCGCATCCAGTTTGGCCTGAGCATCTGCCGCAGAACAGATTCCCCCCACCCCAATAATGGGCACACTGCCCTGCAAATGTGAATAAAAGGCTCTGATAACTTCTGTTGAACGTTCTGTTAGTGGTGCACCACTTAGGCCTCCCTGTTCTTCTGCTTGCGCATCATCTGCCACGGCTTCTCGCGAAAGTGTCGTATTCGTTGCTATGACGGCATCGATGCTGTTCTTTTGTAGAATCTCCGAGATAGAAGCAATCTCTTCGCTGGATAAATCAGGCGCTACTTTTACGGCTATTGGTGTATATTTTTTAGTGGTTTCTTGCAAAGTCACACGCTCTTCAACCAGACGAGACAATAGCTTATCGAGTTCTTCGCCATACTGTAGTGAACGTAGTCCAGGGGTATTCGGTGATGAGATATTGATGGTGATATAATCAGCACTCTCATAGACACTGCGCATGGCAACCAGATAATCATCTAAGGCATTTTCCACTGAAGTCGTGAGATTCTTGCCGATATTGATCCCGATAATGCCAGAATACCTTGATTGCTTTACCTGCTGTAACAGATGTTCTACACCTTTGTTGTTAAAACCCATACGATTGATAATCGCATCATGATCAGCGAGACGAAACAGACGTGGCTTAGGGTTACCCTCTTGTGGCTTTGGCGTGACAGTGCCTACTTCAACAAAACCGAAGCCTAATGCACCTAATGCATCTAAATGGTCAGCATTTTTATCTAAACCCGCCGCAAGACCTAGTTTGTTAGGAAATTGTAATCCCATCACTTTGACAGGCTGCTTATTCTCAGCGAGTTTAGGGTAAAACAACTTCAGTAGTTTTAGCTTATGCAGAGTTGATAGAGCGGCAAGGCTGAAATTATGCGAGGTTTCAGGAGAAAGTCTGAAGATAAGTGAGCGTAGAGTGCTATACACGAGTCCATCCGAAATGGCGGTATTTTACTGAAAGCGTGTCGGCTTTACACCCTCTCACTTTGCAGTAAGGCGATTATTTCTGAACCCAATGCAAATAACGTGATTAATACCCATAAAAAAGCCCTTGTGAACAAGGGCTTTTGAAGTCTTTATAGCCTGTAGCGATTAATACTCACGATTCTTCAATGCTGAGATACGTTGCTCCAAGGGAGGATGCGTCATCATTAATTTACTAAATCCGGCTTTAACACCGCCAGCAATACCGAATGCCGCCATCTCGCCGGGTAAGTCATGTGGTTGATTCACTTGCTGCAAACGCTGTAGCGCAGCAATCATCTTTTCACGACCAGCTAATTCAGCACCACCTTTGTCCGCATGAAATTCACGATGACGTGAATGCCACATAACGATCATTGAAGCGACTAATCCGAACAACATGTCTAATATAATGGTAGAAACAAAATAACCAATGCCAAAACCACTACTGTTCTCATTACCACGATTAAGGAATGAATCAATCGCGTGACCAATAATACGAGATAGCACGATAACAAACGTGTTTAACACACCTTGAATTAGCGTCTGCGTCACCATATCACCGTTAGCAACGTGTGCAATTTCATGTCCTAAGACGGCTTCAACCTCATCCTGCGTCATGTGATCCAATAAACCTTGGCTCACAGCTACCAGTGCATCGTTCTTTTTTGCACCTGTCGCAAAGGCATTGGGCTCTGGAGAATGGAAAATACCCACTTCAGGCATACCAATTCCTGCTTGCTCAGCCTGACGCGCAACGGTTTCAATCAACCATCTTTCCTGACTCGTGGCTGGTTGTTCAATAACCTGTACGCCCATGCTGCGTTTTGCCATCCCCTTGGACATCAATAAACTGATTAAGGCACCACCAAATCCGAACACCAATGCCATAACAGCAATCGATCCGAATTGAACAGGCATTCCCATTCCTACCAGCATCTCACTGATACCAAATATAGAATCCAAAATGCTCCACGCAACACTGAATACCAATAACACGGCCATATTGGTTGCGATGAGTAAAAAGATACGTTTCATAGTGTCCTCAATAGAATGAATAATGCATTAGATGTAGCTAATGTATGGACTTACTGTCAATTTTTCAAATGCACCAGATGCACCGCAGGTCTTTGTGAAAATGTTGTTACACAGCAATAGCCACGTAGGGAACCTCTGAACAAGTCCAAACAATATTGGAACCGAGGCTTTAGCCTCCTAACATATTGAAAATAAAATACGAAGGGCGGGACTGAACTCTCGGTTCCAAAAAAATAGACTTAATCAGAGTTGCCTTAAGCTAACAATAGCTTTGATGATAAATGCATAAAATGGTTCAACAATATCAGCGCTGATTAACAGAAACATGATTCTCATCATTTATTGAATGTTTTCTTTCCCTTCATCCAGCCTTCAGTAAGAATTTGTATAATTGTCCGTTCATAAAAAAAAGTATGCACCATAAATGCAATGACGTATTATTCGCTGTCTAAGGGACTTAGCGCTTATTCTTAATAAGTTTTGCTGAAAAAAATGACACAATTTACGTCACTCTACCATTATAATCTTTATCTAAAAGCTGGTTAATAATAAAAAAGGTATTCGGAACATGTTCGAGTTTCTAAAATCGGGTGGATTTCTCATCCTTCCCATTCTAATAAGCTCCATTATAGCAATGGCCATCATTATTGAGAGGCTTATCACCTTGCGTGCTCGCAATATTATTCCTGAAAATATCATCGGGCGTGCCCATAAGATTGCTTCCTCAGGTAAAAAGCCGACGCGTGAAGAAGTTGAAAAAATTCGCGGTAGCTCATTAGTGGGGAAAGTACTCGCCGCGGGACTAGAAAGTGCTGACTCCCCCCGGCATATCATGAAAGAGAATCTCGAAGAAACCGGTCGGCATGCTGCACATGAAATGGATCGCTACCTAACAACCTTGGGTACCGTTGCCGCCATCACGCCTCTGCTTGGCCTTCTTGGTACGGTTATTGGTATGATCGAAGTATTCAGTGTCATCACCAAAATGGGCGTTGGTAGTCCAACGGATCTGGCAGGTGGTATCTCGACGGCTTTGATTACAACTGCCGCCGGTATTTCTGTTGCTGTGCCAGCACTGATTTTCCATCGTTACTTCAAAGGTAAGATCAATGACTTCATCGTTCGCATGGAACAAGAGGCGTTGAAACTTATTGACCAGACCAGTATTAAACGCACTCTAGGCGCTGGTAACGCACCAAAACCTACGCCTCCAGCTGGAAGACCAAAAGCACCTAGACAGCCCATGAGAACAGGTCAGTAATCATGAATTTCAAGACTACAGAACCGGTAGAAACGGAAATCAATCTCACACCTTTGATTGATGTGGTCTTTCTGTTGTTGATCTTTTTTATGGTCACAACAACATTTCAGAAAGATTCAAAAATCAAAATTGAGTTGCCAACCGCTCAGAGCAGCCGCCCTGAAACTCCAGAAAATGTCCTAGAACTACTCATTGATGGACAAGGTCGCTACTACATTAATAAAAAAGAAGTCGTTAACAGTAAGCCTGAAACGCTTTTTCAAGCGATGAATATCACATTGGATAGCATGGAAAAACGCCCATCGTTGATCATCGCCGCTGATGCAAATGCCAACTATCAGTCAGTCATAACAGCAATGGATATTGCTGCTCGACTGGAACTCAAGGACTTTTCTTTAGCCACCTCACAATCTAAACGCGAGAAGTAATCTCGTATAGTCGCTACCGTATTTTTTGTACGGTAGCACTTGGCATCTTCATTCTTCACAAGCTAACTCGTGTATTCCACACATAAAGCCTTTACACTATACGTTTTGAGTCGCTTCACTTTCCATGCCCTCCCCTAATACCAAACACCACATACCACGCTTGCAGCAATGGTTAGAAACTATCTGGTATGAGCAGCATTGGAAAGCAATGCCTTTATTGCCTCTGAGTGCATTATTCTGTGGCATTAGCGCTTGGCGAAAACGTTCTCAAATCAAACACCAACGGCCATCACCTATTCCCGTTATTGTGATCGGTAATATTTCGATCGGTGGAACAGGTAAAACACCGCTCATTATTCATTTGGTTTCATTATTGCAAGCAGCTGGCTATCGTCCTGCGATTATTTCACGAGGCTACAAAGGTACGTCTTCTGTTTGGCCTTTATTGGTAAACGTTGATACGCTCGCACAAGTTTGTGGTGACGAGGCAAAACTACTATCCAACCGAACTGGCGTACCCGTAATCGTTGGAGCAAATCGCGTAGAAGACATCCAGTACGCCCATAGCCATACTGATGCGAACATTATCCTGTCTGATGACGGCTTACAGCATTATAAAATGGCACGTGAATATGAGATTGTGGTGGTAGATGGTAAGCGCGGCTTGGGAAATAGGTACTGTTTACCGGCTGGCCCATTACGCGAAAGCCCCTCTCGTTTGGAAAGTTGCGATCTTGCTATTAGCAATGGACAATCTGAGCTAACGCAACATCATATGCATGTAAGCGGCAATATCATAAGAAATATTCGATCAGGTAAGACTCAATCACTTACTGGTTTGAGTCAGGCACATCTGGTAACTGGTATAGGTAATCCACAACGATTCATTGATACATTACGTGAGCATCACATTGAACTCTTATCAATAACCACTTTCCCTGATCACCACGACTTTATATCCAATGATTTTTCACAACAGAATGGAATTCCGACCATCATGACGGAGAAAGATGCGGTAAAATGCCAAGACTTTGAACATGACAATCTTTGGTATTTAGAAGTCGATGCGTACTGCAATGAATCTTTTGATATTGAATTTTTAGAGGCACTAAAGCACATTACTCATGAATAAACGACTCTTGGAAATTTTGGTCTGCCCTGTAACTAAGGGCCCACTAATCTACAACAAAAAAGATCAGGAGTTGATTTCTAAATCGGCTCGTCTTGCTTACCCTATTCAAGATGGCATTCCCATGCTAGTTGAAGAAGATGGCCGCGAACTCACTCAAGAGGAAGTCGAAAAACTTGCCCATTAATCATTACGACGTTTGCATCATTGGTGCGGGTGCAGCAGGTTTGATGTGTGCAATCGAAGCAGCCAAACGTCAACGCAGTGTCATCGTTCTCGATAAAGCACCCAAGGCTGGACGCAAGATTCTTATTTCTGGTGGTGGGCGTTGTAACTTCACCAATCTCTACACTGAACCAGAAGCGTATCTTTCACAGAATCAGCATTTTTGTAAATCAGCACTGGCGCGTTATACACAATGGGATTTCATGAATTTCATGGAAGAAGCTGGCTTGTCTTGGGAAGAAAAAACGCTTGGGCAATTATTCTGTGATCAGAAATCCAAAGCAGTTGTAGATGCTTTATTGAAAGCCTGTGAACAGTATGGTGTAGAAATCATACTCAATAGTACGATTGCAAACATTAGCCACACCAATCAATACCAAATCAAACACACAAACAGTGAAGTTCAGGTCGAAAGCCTTGTCATCGCAACTGGTGGCCCTTCTATACCAAAGATGGGATCAAGTGATTTTGGCCTACAAATAGCCAAACAGTTTGGCCTTAAAAACATGCCATTCCGTGCTGGCCTTGTACCATTCACTTTCTCTCAGGATGAACTGACTAAGCTATATATACCGCTTGCAGGCGTCGCGACGGATTGTGTTGTTACATGCAACGGTCAATCTTTCAAAGAAGCATTACTCTTTACTCATCGCGGGTTGAGTGGCCCAGCCATGCTACAGATTTCATCTTACTGGAAAAAAGGTGACGGCTTACTAATAGACCTTTTGCCAGAACTCGAAACAGCCAAACCTTTACTTGGAATAAAAGAAAACAGTCCTGCACTATCGCTAAAGAAAGCCTTACAGCAATATTTACCTCGTAAACTGATTGTGCAGTTCATTGAACTGGGGTATTTACCAGACCTAGCATTGAAAAGTCTGCACGAGAAACAACTTACTCGCATTGTCTCTCAACTAAAAAGTTGGAAAGTAACTCCTTCAGGAACTGAAGGCATGCGTACAGCTGAGGTTGCGCTGGGGGGAGTTGATACGGGTGAGTTGTCTTCTAAAACGTTTGAAACAAAAAAACAAGAAGGGCTCTATTTCATCGGCGAAACCGTTGATGTCACTGGCCATTTAGGTGGCTACAATTTTCAATGGGCTTGGGCATCGGGTTGGTGCGCAGGTCAGTTTGTATAAACTAACCTGCATAAAAGTTGGCTGCTAAGGAACTACCTGATCAATAGTCAATTTGATTGTTTGTCCCGCTTTTACATTTGGCAGCTCGGTAAACAGATCTCCTGAGGAAGCTGTGGGCCGACCACTTTGCGAGATTCTTGCTCCAACCTTCACCTCGCCGAAACCAGATAACTTCATCTGTGGCATCATTGCCATGGAGTCATCTAATACGATAGTCATAGGTAAATCTGCGACAGTCTTGCGGGCTGCTGCTAATGGCATCGGTGGGCCCACCATCGCTTTCGCATAAATAAAGACTCTTTGCTGTGGATTGGCTTTCGCTTTGAACTCTTCTGATAAATCGACGGTAACAGTAATACCTTGTGCACTACTTTTAACAAGGTCTGCTGTTGCGGCCTGTGCCGCTTGGGTTGGCGCAACTGGTGCTGTTGGTGATGCTGGGGTTACAGGAGCAACAGGTGCTACAACTGAATCTACAGGAGTCTCTGATGCTGCTGGCGCTGCAACTGAATCCACTGGGTTCACTGGTGCTACAACTGCTCCACCAGCCTCTGCAATGAGTTCCTGAACTGCTTTTAAATCTTCGGACCCGGGTTTTAATGTGCTTTCCAACTGTTTCCAGTATTCAACAGCTTTAGCATTGTTTCCAAGCTGGCGCTCTGCCATACCTGCCATCCAAATTCCCATGACGCTATTCGGTTCTGCCTGAAGTGCTCTTTGAATCAACTCAGCAGGTCTTCCTGTTAAATTCCGGTCATTAGCTCGCCCTAGCATATCGGCCAAAGGAAGCAATGCATCAGGATCGTTAGGTGCCAGTTTCACGGCTTTCTCATAGGCCGCAATACTTTCAGGAAAACGCTCCATAACAGCATAAGTACGCCCTAGCATTTTCCAACCTGTAATATCCTCCGGATTATCTTCCATCTTCTGTTCGAGCTGAGCGACCATCGTACCGATATCACTCTGCTTACGCTCTTCCTGAGTCAGACCTTTCTTTTTGGATTCTTCAATACCTAACGGGGTACCGTATTGGTAATACATACCTGCAGCCCCCACAGGCACAAGTATGGCAACAATAATGGCGCCCACTTTACGGCTGATACCGGATGTTTTTTGCACGAGGTCATCATCAACTTGGAGGTCATCAAATAAACCTTGTTCTAACTCACCCTTGGTTTCTTCATACGCTTCAGGTGTCATCTTGCCGTCTTTGAAGTTTGCATCTAACTCAGCGAGATCTTGACGTGCAAGAGCAACATTCTGCTCACGTCTATCATCAACCAGTTCTTCTGATGGCTGACGTAGAATTGGAGTCACTAAAAAAAATACTACAGGCAACACCATAAGTACTGCGATTAAGAGTGTTGCGATTAATGAAAAATCCATTAGTTTTCCTTAGAATTCAGTAGATCCTGCATGGCTTGACGCTGCTTATCATCCAGCGCCTTTTCAGGTTGCTGTTTCGCACCTTTAACGGTTCGCATAAGCACAAAGAAACCAATCAACAATAAAATAAACGGGCCAAACCACAGTAGAAACGTACTTTTCTTCACAGGTGGTTTATAGAGTACGAAGTCACCATAACGATCAACCATGTAAGTAATGATTTGTTCGCGGCTCATCCCTTCCTTGGTCACCATTCGATAAACTTGCTCCTTTAAATCCAACGCAAGTTCGGCACTTGACGCGGCAAGATTTTGATTTTGACAAACCAAACAACGTAACTCTTCGGAAAGTTCGTTGTATAGGGCTTCTTGTTCAGGCGTTTCAAAACTGCGAACTTCAACACCAGCAAACAATACGCTAGATAGTAGTAATGTACTTAGCAATAGTAAAAAACGATACATCATAATCAACTTTCCTTACGCAACTGTTGAATGAGTGGACGTAAGCGATCTCGCACAGACTCTTCGGTTACAGGGCCAGTATGCTTATCTCTAACCACACCATTTTTATCAATAACAAAGGTCTCTGGGACTCCATAGACTCCCCAATTGATACCTGTATAACCGTCGGTATCCACTGCTATTACATTGTAAGGGTTACCAAATTGCTGTAACCAACCAAGCACTTCTTTACCATACTCTTCGGTTCCATAGTCCTTGTAATTCAAGCCAACCACTTCAATATTGTCTGAGGCGATAAACTTGGACAGAACTTCATGTTCTGCACGACAGGATACACACCAAGATGCAAATACATTAAGCATCCAAACTTTACCTTTCATGTCTTCATTCGAGACCTTTTCTTCTTTATAAAGCTTGGGTAGCTCGAAGGCAGGCGCTTGTTTACCAATAAAAGGAGAAGGCACGACTTTCGGATCATTGCCTAATCCCCAATACAGCAAACCAACCAAGCCAAGGAAAAAGACTAGCGGTAAAAAATGCTTGTATGAACTCATGCAGTGGCCTCTTCAGTCTTTGAAGGGCGTCTTGCGAGTTTACGATAACGTTTATCAAATGCCGCCAATAAACCACCGATACTCATCAAGATTGCACCTAGCCATATCCAACGTACAAACGGCTTATATTGCATACGTAAACTCCATGCACCCTTGTTGTCTAGCGGCTCACCTAAAGCAACAAATAAGTCTCTGAACAAGCCAGCATCAATCCCCGCTTCGGTCATTGGCATCGTTTGCACTTTGTAGACACGTTTTTCAGGATAGAGAGTTGTAAACAGTTCACCCTCTCGAGTGACCTCGATAATGCCTCGACTTGCTACATAGTTATCAATCGCAACTTGCTTGACACCTTTGAAGGTGAATGTATAGCCACCCATGTCATAGGAGCCATTAGGTTCTAAACGAACATCCTTCTCAACATTATAGATGGAAACTAAGGTAATCCCTGTGAAGGTCACAGCTAATCCAATATGTCCAAGCATTGCCCCCCACGTTGCACCTGAGATACTAAATGGTGAACGCTTTTGGTAAATCACCCACATCAAGGCACTGAGTGCGATCCAACTTGAGATTAACAAACCAACAACGGTCATTACATCAAAGTTAGGTGCAAGCAGTAATGGCAATAAGAACGCCATTACCAAAGAAACAATCAACACGACCCAAAGGCCACTCATCGCCCGAGGCAATGTGTCTTTCTTCCAGCGCAAATGCAAACCAACACCCATTACAGCGGTTAGGACAATGCCTAAAGGAACCATGATTTTATTGAAATATGGGGGGCCTACTGAAATCTTACCAATATTTAAGGCGTCAGTAATCAGTGGGAATAAGGTTCCCAATAAAACGGCAGCCGTCATTACAACTAAGATAATGTTGTTAGCCAACAAACCCGTCTCACGAGAGATTAACTCAAAACGGCCATTTGTTGAAAACTTTGAGGCACGCAGACTATAAAGCGTCAGGGAACCGCCTACCACAACACCTAAGAACAACAGAATAAACACACCACGCTCTGGATCACTGGCAAATGAGTGAACCGACGTCAGTACACCAGAACGCACAAGGAATGTGCCTAATAAGCTCAAAGAAAAAGCAGAAATTGCAAGCAGTACTGTCCACGATTTAAACATACCGCGCTTTTCAGTCACCACGAGTGAGTGCACTAACGCAGTCCCCACTAACCATGGAAGAAGCGATGCATTCTCAACCGGATCCCAGAACCACCATCCGCCCCAGCCTAGTTCGTAATATGCCCACCAACTGCCTAGTGCGATACCAATAGTCAGGAATACCCAAGCGACATTGGTCCAGGGACGTGCCCAACGAGCCCATGCGGCATCAAGCTTCCCGCCGATCATGGCTGCAACTGCAAAGGCAAAGGCAACCGAGAACCCCACATAGCCCATATACAGCATCGGAGGGTGAATAATTAACCCCGGGTCTTGCAGCAAGGGGTTCAAACTTCCCCCATCATTTTGCATCGGAATACGGTCAAAAGGATTCGACGTCATGATCATGAACAATAAGAATCCAACACCGATCAAACCCAAGATACTCAACACTCGAGAAATCATCACCAATGGGATGCTGCCACTGAAGAATGACACCAGCAGAGACCATGTAGCAAGAATCAACGCCCAGAGTAGAAGTGAACCCTCATGCCCTCCCCACACGGCTGAAATCTTATAGATCATGGGCAAATGAGAGTTGGAGGTATTTACCACATAACGCACCGAGAAATCATCGGTCATGAAAGAATGCGTTAGCGCCGCAAAGGCAAAAACAAGCAATATCCATTGAATGCGTACAGCAGGTTTTGCAACTGCCATGAAATTATTGTTGCCATGTAAGCTGCCGTACAGGGGCAAAACACCTTGTATAAGGGCAACGACGAAAGCAAGAATCAGCGCAAACTGTCCGAGTTCTGGGATCATTTCAACGACTCTCCCGTGTATTTGCCCATTGGGTTTACGGGTTTATTTTTTTCCATTTCTTCAAGCTTACTCTTGTCGATAGAGTCTGTTACTTCTGGTGGCATATAACTTTCATCGTGTTTTGCCAATACTTCCATAGCAATAAACTTGCCTGTCGTAGCATCCAGTTCACCTTTTACTACGGCAGCTTGCTGCTCCTTGAAAAGATCAGGAAGAATACCTTCATAACGCACCGTGACATCTTTCTTATAATCTGTCAGAACAAACTCGACACCGAGCCCTTCTCCATCACGTTTTAAGGACCCTTGGCGAACCATGCCGCCAAGACGGAAACGTTGGTCAGCTGGTGCCTCACCTGCTACTACCTTTTCAGGTGTGAAGTAATAGTTGAGATTGCCTCGTAACGAGGTGACGATCAATGCCGACGCAAGCGCAACACCTGCAATACCCAGCACGACTAATAAAATTCTTTTTTGTCTAGCTTTCATAATTTCTCTTTTTTACCGAGACTGCACTCGAATGAAACGACGCAATGATTTTAAAGTACTTTTACGACTCAACTTCAGCCATAAAGGTTCACCTAACATTAAGATTAAGGTCGCTCCAAAACTCATCCATATAAAGAAACCAAAACCACCCATAGAAAGAAATTCACTCATGACTTCACCTCTGGTAGATCTTGTACCCAACGTGTCTGTTTTTCTCGCATCAAAATAATGTTTCTAACGCGCATAAATATCGTTGCAAAACCATAGAATAAAAAGGCAACTGTCATCACCATCATGGCTAAGAAAATATTCGATTCGATTCTCTCAACCGATGAACGCTGATGTAATGAAGCACATTCTGCAGGATTCGGGCAATTCACTGAGTAATAAATAACAGGAACCATCACCAAACCAACTAAGGCCAAGATTGCAGCCGCCCTATCAGCACGACGTGTATCTTCAATGGCTGACTGTAACGCCATGTAACCGACATATAGAAATAACAATATTAATTCGGAGGTCATGCGCGGGTCCCAGTCCCACCAAGTTCCCCAGCTTGTCTTGCCCCAAAATGCACCGGTCCATAAGGCAAGAAAGGTGAACATTGCCCCGGTAGGCGCTATTGCAGCAGACATCATGAATGACAATCGTGTGTTAAATATCAAACCTATAATTGCCCATATAACAAGCACAAAGTATAACCACATGGACATCCATGCCGCAGGGACATGCACAAAAATAATGCGGTAGTATTGCTTTTGATCTGACAGCACATCAGGCGTCTGAAAGAACCCCCAGTACAAACCAAAAATACTTAAGCCCAATGCCAAAACAAAAAACACCGGAACCAGTTTCCCTGCTAATGGGTAGAAATTTGCTGGAGCTGCAAACTTAAAGATATTCATTAATAATTACACTCAAAAAACGGTACAAACATAAATTAAACCTCTTTATTCAGATGCAATACGCAATGCAGAAGCTGTAGCCCAAGGTGTTAATACCAAGGCCAAAACGAATAAACCACCGAGCAACATTAAATAGGCTTGCACATTATTCTGTGCCAAAAAGCCGTCAGCAACAGCCCCCGAGCCATAGATCAAAATTGGGATGTACAACGGTAATACAAGCAATGCAATAAGTACTCCACCTCCGCGCAAACCTAAAGTCAAAGCAGCTCCTATTGCACCTAAGAGACTTAGAATGGGCGTACCCACCAATAAGGACATCATCATCACAATAGTCACCTCTGCTGGTAGATGGTATTGCAGTCCCACTAAGGGCGCAATTAACACCAAAGGCAAACCTGTTAATAGCCAGTGCGCACTAACTTTTGCCAGCACAATAATTGACATCGGATGCGGCGACAATAACATTTGTTCCAAGGTACCGTCCGCATAGTCATTCGCAAACAAACGCTCCAATGCAAGCATCGATGCCAATAAGGCAGCGACCCAAACTACACTTGGTGCAATGACTTGTAATTGATTCTTCTCAATTCCTGCACTCATTGGAAAAAGACTAATCACAATGACAAAGAAGAATAAGGTCGTCAAAATATCTGTCTTATGACGCATCGCCAGCAAAAGATCGCGGGATAACACCGTGAAAAAGACCTTTATCATTGCGGCTGGTCCAAGCGTAAACGTTGAATATTTCCAGACAGCATATCAACATCCTGATGCGTAGTAAGAATCACCATGCCATCCTTATCGACATGTTGACGAATATGCTGCTGAAGATCTGCTACTGCTTTTATATCCAAGGCGGTAAACGGCTCATCTAATATCCACAGCTTACTCTTGGTGAAATAAAAATAAGCGAGTGCAGAACGACGCTTTTGACCTTGCGATAGATAATGGCTTGGCAAATCTTCGTAGCCA
Source organism: uncultured Thiotrichaceae bacterium (assembly GCA_902727985.1). GTDB lineage: Bacteria > Pseudomonadota > Gammaproteobacteria > Thiotrichales > Thiotrichaceae > HyVt-477. The sequence continues at coordinate 17,901 of CACVAY010000073.1, forward strand.
GCCAAGCCAACCTTTTCTAGGGCTGTCTCAATCTCATCGTCGGATACATTATCTTCCTGCAACTTCGACATGATTCGAAGATTCTCCAAGGCACTCAGATCTGCCTTAATACCATTGAGGTGACCTAACCATGACAATGCAGCGCGATAATCATCATACTGATCATCAATATTTTCGCCCTGCCAATGGATCTCTCCCTCATCTGCTTGACGAAGACCGGCAAGGGTCTTCAACAAGGTGGTTTTTCCGCTGCCATTTCGTCCTTCCAAAAATAATAACTCCCCCTCTGAAAGGGAAAAATTAAGACCTGAAAAAAGGATGCGATCTCCGCGGCGGCAGGCTAGCTGTTGGCACTGTAATGACATGGTTGCGCATAATACCGAATTGTTGACATAAGTGGTAGCGATGCCAGGAAATGATCATCTCAAGCGACTTATTGATCCTTAACACAGGCCATCTGAAAACGTTGACAAATATCATCCCTCATAGCTTACCCTCAATAAAAGCATACCGCTTATCGGATTTAAAAAACTATTGATATTCCGGGCAATGATTGTTCCCAGTGATTTATTTTACACTACTCATTACCAGGTTTTTATGGCCTAACGGAGTATTGCTCTACTGACTTCTCTTAGAATTCGTTTTCCCAACACGTCATTGACAGGATAATGAATCGAAGACAAAGTTAATGCAATAAATCACTAATTAAATATAACCTACTGATTAAAAATCAATCAAAAGGATTATTAGAACAAATTAAACGGATTTATTTATGTCTAAAATTCAGCCTCAGATTAACAATCATCTGATATCAAAACAACAATATCAGCAGCAACAAAACGACTATCAAAGTGCTAATAAAGATAATTCTACGCATAGTAATTTGCAGGGTATGTTTGGCGAACTGTTGAACAGTCGCGCATCGGATAACCTTGTTTCTATTTTACAAGAATTACTTAATCATATTCAGTCTGACAGCGACAGTTCACACAACCAACCTCCACAGAATGAGAATAAGCTGAACGGCACCAATCGCGCTGATACGCTAACAGGTACCAAAAACGATGACATTATCAATGGTCGAGGTGGCAACGACACACTCATTGGCAACAAAGGCAATGACCGTCTTAACGGTGGTAATGGAAAGGACACTCTCAGAGGTGGTCAAGGTAATGACACCCTTCTAGGTGGAAATGGCAATGACAAACTTCGTGGTGGTGCTGGCAATGACCAATTAAATGGTGGTACTGGAGCAGACAATCTTCGCGGTAATGCTGGGGATGACACACTTATCGGCGGTAGAGGCAATGATGTCTTTATGGATGATGAAGGTGTCAATATCATTAAAGGCGGAAATGGTCGAGACACACTGCGCTTAAGTAAAGCTGTGGCTGACTATTCAATCACATTTGATAAGAATACTTTCGTATTCAAAGACAATCTGGGCAATCAAAATACAGCGAATAATGTTGAACGCTTTGTTTTCTCTGATATCCACCTTAGTGCAACTCAGCTCAAGAAGCTGTTGACAGAAACCCCAGATATGCGTTATCACACGATTGATGGCACATTTAACAACCTCAATAACCCAGATGTGGGTAAAGCACAAAGTCCATTTATGGATGTTCTAGGTAAAGATATTACTCGTGGTGTTGATTCTGCAAACTTACCGAATCCTCGCGAAATCAGTAATGCTGTTTCTGCACAAGATGGCAATACTGAGAACGCTAAAGGCTTGAGTGATATGTTCTGGTTATGGGGGCAATTCCTTGATCACGACATCAATCTAACCCCTGTTAATGTCGACGATACAGCCGATATTGACATCCCGAACGGCGACCCTTACTTTGATCCAATGGGTACAGGCACGCAAGTTATGCCTTTTGAACGCTCTGTCTTTACGACTGGCGAAAATGGTGAGCGCATACAGACCAACAATATTACTGCTTGGCTAGATGGCTCAAACGTTTATGGCTCAGACGATGAAACTGCACATAATTTACGTGAATATGCAGGCGGACGTTTAAGGCTTGGTGAAGATGATCTCTTGCCCGTTAACGAGCATGGGCTTTTTGAAGCGGGCGATGAACGCTCCAACGAACATGCCGGCTTATCTTCAATGCACACCTTATGGGCAAGAGAACATAATCTTGTCGCCGATGAATTAGCAACAGAAAATCCATCATGGGATGACCAGAAACTCTTTAATGAAGCTCGTAAGAAAGTTGTTGCACAAATGCAGGCCATTACTTACAACGAATTTTTACCTGCCCTACTGGGTAATGATGCACTAGGAAGCTATCAGGGATATGACGATACCGTCTCACCGCAAATCAGTGACTCATTTGCAACATCTGCGTATCGCTTAGGCCATACGATGGTGTCACCAACAATTCTCCGACTTGATGAAAATGGTCAGGAGATTGATAAAGGCCATCTCGAATTACGCGATGCATTCTTTAAACCAGCGAATGTTGTGGATAGTGGGATTGATCCTATCCTACGTGGTTTCGCATCACAAACCGCCCAAGCTATTGACCCCATGGTGATTGATGACCTGCGTAACTTCTTGTTTGGCCCACCAGGAGCTGGTGGCTTTGACCTTGCTTCACTAAATATTCAACGTGGTCGTGATCATAATTTGCCAAGTTATAACGATGCACGAGAGGCACTAGGCCTTTCTCGCATTACAGACTTCAATGATCCTGCATTCAAAGGCGATTTTGGTCAAAAACTAGCAAGCGTATACAGTAGCCCTGATGAGGTTGATCTTTGGGTCGGCGGTCTTGCAGAAGACGAAAAAAATGGCGCATTGGTTGGCCCAACGTTTAGTGCAATTCTGACCGATCAATTCCAGCGCTTACGTACTGCAGATCGTTTCTGGTACGAAAAACAATATTCTGGCGCAGAACTTGACGAAATCAACTCAGTGACACTTTCTGACATCATCAAGCGTAATACGGATATCCAAAATATTCAGGATAATGTACTCGTAGCATCGAATGCTCATATGCCAGTCACTGATGTAGCGGGTTTTGCAACAACGAATGTACAGCTTGATAGTGCGCCTCAGGCCGTTTCTGGCGCTCAAGGTGCATCTTTCCTTACCGATACCGTTCGTGTAAGTAGTGTACAGGCTAGAATTATTGCAGATTCTGCTCAAGATGCCGCTGACTCTATCAATAGCCTCAAGACCCAAAACTAGTCAGTATTTTTCATCTGCCTTATTCTTGAGGCAGATGATACTTAAAGAAGCTCTGATTAAGTCTAATTTCTTTGGAATCGGGACTTTAGTTCCGCCCTTCGTATTTTATTTTCAATATGTTAGGTGAGGCTAAACCTCGCTTCCAATATTGTTTGAACTTGATCAGAGGTTCCTTAAAGAGATAAGGTTGCTACCCATCTCTACTTCTTTCCGTATAATCGCACTCCATGCAAACTGACACCGAAAGAACTATCCATAACAATCGTCGTGATTGGCAAAACCTGAAATCTATTCTTCCTTACTTATGGGATTACCGTGGACGTGCCTTGTTCGCATTGGGCTGTCTCATACTCTCTAAAGTTGCAAACGTTGGTGTACCCGTTGCGCTTAAAGGTATTGTGGATGCTCTTGAAGGTGCAAAAGAACAAATACTGGTTCTGCCTGTCATCTTGGTTCTTGGCTATGGGGCTTTACGATTATCCAGCTCACTGTTTAATGAACTGCGCGATACAGTATTTGCAAAAGTCCGCTATCGTGCCATGCGACGCCTTTCAACAAAGGTACTTTCTCATCTTCATAACCTGTCATTACGTTTTCATCTAGAACGAAAAACCGGTGCCATTAGCCGTGATCTTGAGCGAGGCACACGCTCTGTAGGAACCATCCTCAATTACATGGCCTTCAGCATCATCCCTGTGGCCGTTGAGTTTTCTTTGGTCGCTATTGTATTACTCAGCCAATATGACATTATTTTTACTCTCATCACCTTTGGCACGGTTGCTGTCTACATAACATTTACCTTTCTGATCACAGAATGGCGCATGCATCATCGTTTCGAAATGAATCGCCTGGATTCAAAAGCGAATACTTATGCCATTGATGGTCTCATCAACTATGAAACTGTTAAGTATTTCAATAACGAAAAACTTGAGCTAAAACGTTTCGACGACACTTTGGAGGACTGGGAAAAAGTAGCCGTAAAAAGCCAATCTACCATGTCCTTGCTGAACTTTGGACAAGCTTCGATTATCGCTATTGGCGTAACTATTATTCTGTTCTTCGCCGCTCAAGGCGTTGCTAACCAGTCCATGTCAATCGGTGACTTGGTCATGGTCAACGCCTTCATGCTACAGCTATTTATTCCTTTAGGTGCTTTAGGTATTATTTATCGCCAAATCAAATACACACTTGCTGATATGGATCTGGTCTTCAAACTCCTGGAAAAGAAGCCGGAAATTATTGATGCTGAGCATGCACAAACGCTTTCCGTGCCCAACGGTAAAATTGCATTCTCACAGGTCGATTTCGCCTATCAAGAAGAACGCCCTATTCTCAAAAATGTTTCTTTCACGATCGAACCAGGCCAAAAAGTAGCAGTGGTTGGTCATAGTGGCGCTGGAAAATCGACCCTCTCACGTTTGCTATTTCGCTTCTATGAAATCAATAACGGCGAGATTACTATCGATGGACAAAATATCGCGCAGGTTAGTCAATCCAGTCTGCGAAAAGCAATCGGCATCGTTCCCCAAGATACCGTGCTGTTCAACGAAAGCATTCTCTACAATCTCCAATATGGAAACCCCCTCGCCTCACGTGAAGATATTGAGAAAGCCGCAAAAATGGCACATATCGACAATTTTATAGCCTCTCTGCCTAATGGCTGGGATACAATTGTTGGGGAACGTGGGCTAAAACTGTCAGGGGGTGAGAAACAACGTGTTGCCATAGCAAGGGCACTCTTGAAACAACCCGCCATTCTCATTTTTGATGAGGCCACGTCTTCTTTGGATAGCGCCACAGAGCAAGCGATTCAAGATACCTTACACCAGATTGCGGATCAGTATACTACCCTTGTGATAGCCCATCGCTTATCCACAATTATCGATGCCAATCAGATTCTGGTTCTCGACAAAGGCAGCATCGCAGAACAAGGTACACATTCCGAATTACTCGCTAAAAGGGGCATTTATCATCAAATGTGGAATATGCAACAAAGCTAGCCTATGAGCAATGAACTATACTCAGGGCGATGCGACTAATTAGTATTTACTAATATGTCTATGAACCTGATGCGCTGTACTTTGCTCGCTAATATTCTTGCTTCCACATTGATTGCTAGCGCAAGCTATGCGCAATCATGCGTGAATGCCGATAAAAGTATTATCCAAGAAAAAGCAGCTCCCTATCAAAAAACCATCAACAAATATGCGAAGCAGTATCGCGTTGATGCCAATCTCATCAGCTCAGTCATTGCCATCGAGTCCTGCTTTAATCGCAAAGCTGTTTCTCCGAAAGGTGCACAAGGTTTGATGCAGTTAATTCCTGACACAGCAGAACGCTTTGGGATAAAAGATAGTTTTAGCGCTGATCTCAATATCAAAGGCGGGGTACGCTACTTGAACTTCCTTCAAAAGCGTTATGCAGGTGACATGAGAAAAGTACTGGCTGCCTACAATGCAGGCGAAGGAAAAGTCGACTATTACAAAGGCATTCCACCCTATAAAGAAACACAGAACTACGTAAAGCATGTGCTTGCGATTTATACATCGCTAAACCCACCAAAAGCCCGTGCGCCAGAAAAAAGAAAGCCTGGCCGCATCAGCAATGAAGAACTCAAACGACGAGCCCCTCATCTATTCAAGCAAGTCGCAAAGCCTACTTAATGCGGTACCCCATCCAGAATGCTTATTAATAAAAGCTAAGCCGGCTTTTCCTGCTTAGCAAAGTGTCGTCGCACATCAACTTCAAAGTATATGAAGACCACAATATTAATCATTGTCGAATAGACTGCCACGCCCAAAGTAGCCCATACGGCTCCTAGTAAGCCATATTTAGGGATAAGGATAATATTCAGGACAATATTCAAAATCCCCTTAGATAAACTCAATGCTGACAATTGCCACAACAATCCACGGGCAATCCACTGAACACTTAACATATTCGTAACCGTGTGCTCTAAAATGCTAAACATGAGTAACTGAAAAATAATCACCGAAGGAGTAAAAGCTTCACCCGCTAATAATACGATCCACCATCCGGCGGTAAGTGCAGCCGTTATACATGCTATTAACATCCCCCCAAAGGTAAGCGCTAGAATCTTCTTTTGATACGACCAGACACCATAGACACCAACACGAGTAGCTTCTCCTTGCAAAACAGTCATCCCTGCATAGGAAATAATCAGCATTAATTGACTGGCCTGCACAGCCAATTGATAGATTCCTGTCTGTTCAAACCCCAAATAGGCATTCACCATGACGATATCAATATTCAATAACATCATTGAGCCAAGAATATTAAAATGTGCTTTAAAACCGTCTTTTAATACAACTTTCAACTCATGGTAATTCGTCGTAACAGCCTTACCTGTTTTAGAAACTCGCTCACGAGCAAGACTCCATAAGTCACGAACACCACCAACTGCAACAATGGAATACCACACCAAAGCAGATATCAAAGCGCCAATGACACCAACTTCAATCACAATGACTAACAATACAATCAAGACACTATTGCTCGTACTACCGACAATTTGATATAGATTAAAACGGCGTAGGTTATCTTCTATATTGAATAGAGCCTGCGTATAATGCTCCCAGATGGCAAAAGGCAAGATCAGAAACCCTACAACCAGTGGCCAAAGCGGAATCGGTCCAATCAGATTAGCGAACCCCCATCGGTTGCCAGCAAGGTATAACAACGCAACGATAAGCCAACTCACCAAGGTCGTTATTACAGTAAAAACCAATAAATTCCCAAGCGTTCTGCCCAACCAACCATCATCACGATGTTTAGTTGCATGATACATAAGCGCAGAGCCAAGGCTCAAATTTGACAACTCAACGAATATCATCACCCATGTCATTACCGTGGCATAAATACCCCGCCCTTCAACACCCAGCCAGCGGGCAGTCACGGTGATGGTTAGAATCCCCAAAAAAACCGCATAGATTTTGGCTCCACCGGTTTCGATAATTTTTAAAATGATTTGACGCATGTGAGTCTCGAGTTAGTCACGATTATTTTTAGAACTAAAAGCCACTGCATCAAACAGAGAACACAACGCAGCTGAGGACTTCTTCCTCATTCTTTAGTTTTTTGTGTTAAAACCTTAGGGTCAAGGTAGCCTAAAATATACAAGGAGTCGGACATTAATACAGGACACCGCTAAACACAATCGACTCGTGACTGAATTGCAACATTAGTGAGCATATCTGCATTTCATTGACTATTATGAGCCTTGCAGGTCATATACACTGTAGAAACAAAGACATTGGATAAAGATTATCCTCAACAAAAGAAATCAACACTTGTTAGCAAAGTTTCTAGTCGATACTCTCTCTATGATTTCATGTACTATCTACAACAGCTCAGTAATCTATTGCGAACTAATACACGAAGTAAAAAGCACCATTTATCAATGTGTAACCGTTTTTCTGCCAACTCATGAAAACATCACTCTCATTTGTCACACGCATCAAAATGCTGTTTGACATAACCATGGAAGAACAATGAAAGTTCACTATCTACAGCATGTGCCCTTTGAAAATCCAGGGAATATTTTGCCTTACCTGCATGATAAAGGCACACAAATACATGCTAGCCATCTTTATAATGCTAATGACTTACCTGATGTAAATGATTTCGACTTACTGATCGTCATGGGTGGGCCCATGGGAATTTATGAGGATGCTGAGTACCCATGGCTAGCTCCCGAGAAAGCATTAATCAAAGCGGCGATTGATGCAGGTAAAAAAGTGCTAGGCATCTGCCTTGGCGCACAACTCATTGCAGACGTAATGGGCGCAACTGTAACGAAAAATGTGCATCGTGAAATTGGTTGGTTTGATATTACCCCCTCATCTGAATTATCCAGCACGATACTCGCTGATACCTTTCCCCAGCTTGTGAATGTTTTTCACTGGCATAGCGACACCTTTACCATCCCCGATGGTGCAATTCCAGTGGCTTCAAGTGATGCCTGTAAAAATCAGGGGTTCATTTATGAGAATCGTGTGATTGCCTTACAATTTCATCTGGAAATTACTCAAGAAGGGGCTTCCAGCATTATCAATAATTGCCGAGACGAACTGGATGGCTCTATTTTTGTGCAAAATGAAGGAGAAATTCTCGCGAACAGCCAAAATTTCGAAACGATC
>CACVAY010000074.1 GCA_902727985.1 uncultured Thiotrichaceae bacterium
TTAAGAAAGATGGAAAGGTGACGAAAGCCTTAGGTCACGCTGACAGAAATGGCTTCTTCTACGTACTGAACCGTGAAACAGGCAAACTCATTAATGCTACGCCATTCGTAAGCCAAATCTCTTGGGCAGAAAAGATTGACCTTAAAACAGGTCGTCCAGTGTTCAATAAGGATAACCGCCCTGGTGATCCGGGTGATGGAAAGAAAGGTAAATCCGTATTTGCCACACCTTCATTCTTAGGGGGTAAAAACTGGATGCCTATGGCTTATAGCCCTAAGACAGACCTTTTCTATGTACCTTCAAATGAGTGGGGTATGGACATCTGGAATGAGCCAATTACCTACAAAAAAGGCGCTGCATACTTAGGCGCAGGTTTCACTATCAAGACTTTGTACGATGATCATATTGGTGTACTGCGTGCAATCGACCCTAAAACAGGCAAGATTGTTTGGGAAGCTAAAAACGAAGCTCCTTTATGGGGTGGCGTATTAACCACTGGTGGAGACCTTGTTTTTACCGGAACTCCCGAAGGTTACTTGAAGGCGTTTGATTCTGAAACAGGTAAGGAGCTTTGGAAGTTCCAGACGGGTTCAGGCATCGTTGGAATCCCTGTTACTTGGGAAATGGATGGCGAACAGTATGTTGCTATTTCATCAGGCTGGGGTGGTGCGGTACCACTTTGGGGTGGAGATGTTGCTAAGAAAGTTAAGCATCTAAATCAAGGTGGAAGCTTATGGGTATTCAAACTCCCTAAGGCTGCTGCTGCGGTAGCCAGTAAGTAAAAAAGATAGAACCTCCTGTTCGTTAAGGAAGTCAAACAGGCAGGATTGAAGCCTATTCTTTCCTGCCTTTTTTCGAAGAACAACTTAATTTTCTAATAAGTGGTGGGGAAGATAACAGTTAATACCAATGGCTTAACTTCTCCCCATTTCTTTAGTTTGATCAAAAGATAATTATGAATATTTTAAACATTAAAACCACCCTGATAGGTAGCTTAGCAACATTGGCGCTCATTTCTTCCAGTGTCGTATTTTCTCATGGGGATGTTACTCCTCAACCTGTTGATACCGAAGGTTTGGAAGCACTAGGTGAGGAATGGCTTGAAGTAAACCCTTACCGTGGTAATGGCTTGGCTGCTGAGATAGGTGCTTCAGCCTATAATCAGAACTGTGCTCGTTGTCATGGCCTGCAAGCGGTATCAGGTGGAATTGCCCCTGATTTGCGTGAGCTTCCTTGGGGAGAAGATGGCGATGTGTTTTTTGTTGAACGCGTCAGAAATGGAGCCATCAGAAATGGTGTGACTTATATGCCATCGTTTGAAGGTATAGTTAGTCAGGAAGGACTTTGGGCAATCCGTGCTTATTTGGATGATCAAAGCATTGAAAAGCCAGATGACTTCAAGTTAACAGAAGTTGAAGCGAGCAGTGCTACAAAAGAAAAAGTTGAAGTCGCTCCTCCTGCAGCAGCAGTAAAAGTTCAAGAAGCTTCAGCGGATGCTAAAGAAGATGAAGGAAAAGAAAGAACCGGTGAAGCCATTGTTAAGAAGACGTGTGCAACCTGTCATGCTTTAGGTGTTGCCAATGCCCCTAAAATAGATGATAGCGGTAAAGCAGAGTGGGCAAAGCGTCATGCTAATGGCTTAGATGCCATGCTGGAAATCGCAAAGAAGGGTAAGGGTGCTATGCCACCAATGGGCGCTGATCCAACCCTTAGTGATGAAGAGCTTAAAAGTGCCATTGTTCATATGCTAAAACTTGCGGGTGTTGAATAGATCGCCGCTGTTAGTTGAGGTATTGAATGGCATAGATTCGTAATAAGAATAATTGCGAAATTAAATTGACTACAAGAGGATTGTAATAACGTGAATAAACTTAATTTAAAAAAGATGTTTTATCTGGCTGTTCTTATGAGTGGCTTAGGCCTGGCTAGTCAGGCAAGTGCAGCTTCTTTAGAGAAAGTAAAAGAAAAAGGTATTCTTGAGGCGGCTGTTTATAAAAATTTCCCACCTTATTCCTACAAAGAAAAGGGTAAACAACGAGGAATTGACATTGATTTAGCAAAAGAGCTCGCCTCACGTATGTCGGTAAAACCAATCATCCGTATGATTGGTGCAGATGAGAATATGGATGATGATTTACGAAATAATATCTGGAAGGGGCATTATTTAGGGGGTGGAACAGCCGATGTGATGTTTCATGCGCCGCATGATCGCGAATATGCTGCGGCAGTTGATAAGGTTAATTTTATTTCACCTTATCAATTAGAAAAACTGGTTTTTGCCTTTGATAAAGACAAGATTGGGGGTGCCCCAACGATTGCGAATTTCACGCATGATCCCATCGGTGTTGAGTTAGATACCTTAAGCGACTTCTATCTATTACGTGCCTTAGATGGAAAAGTCATGCCTAAAGTGCGCCATTATAAAAGTGTCACCGAAGCGGTAGATGCGTTGAAAAAAGGCGAGATAGCCGCAGTAATGGGGCCAAGAGGTGAGGTTGAAGGTGTGTTTAATAAGCAAGTGCCTGAAAATGTGGTCATTCAACATCTAGTAACTCCTGGTTTATCAAGAAGTAGCTGGGCGCTAGGCTTGGCTGTTAAAGCGGATTACACCAAATTGGCTGATGAAATTAATACGCATATGGCGGCAATGGTTAAAGATGGCACCGTAAAGAGTATTTTTAATGCCTATGGTGTTACTTATAACGCTCCTGCTATAGCACCTGAGAAAACAACCGCCAGTGTAAAATAATTTCAGATGAATCTGTGGCCGCAATAGGTACGTATAAATTAACAATAGAGATCTTACATAGGTATAAAGTACGAGAAGGTACTGTGTAAGATTTTTTACGAGATGTACTTTTTATGTACGGGAGCCACTATGTTTTTTGTGAAATTTTTAATAGCCTCGGTATTTTGTCTGCTGACTATGCCAGCCCTGTATGCTGATACTGATACACTGAAAAGAACGGTAACCTTACAGCCATCTGATGGTGATTCGATTGATATAGCCAGTATCGAATTCACCAAAAGAAAAGAGGGGGCATATACTTACAGCATCGATTTTGATGATAGTAAGTTCGGTAATCATTTTTTATCAATGCGCCCATTTAAGTGTTTTGAAGGGTCAAAGCAGATGCTTTGTCATCTGCCTTATCCTTATGAAAAAGCAAAGACGATAAGCGCCGATGATTTGCAGGATCTGGAATATGATTTGCTCTTTATTCATCGAAAATCGACAGATTATGGGATAGACCCATGGAATGGTGTTTATTACAAACTCAGTCTTGATAAGGATGCCACGTTGACGGGCGTATTAAAGGAAGTTGATTTGGATATTTTGGCCGCCCCACCGGATGAAGGCGTGCTCAGACCTATTACTGCTGACCAATTAAATGATGCAGATGCTAGTAGCCATTCCTATCCAGAACTGATTATTCAATAGTTACAAAGAGGGAATCCAATGAAAGTAGTAGCTCTCGTTTTCACCATTGTGTTTTCATTGATTGCTCAGGCAAATTCAGCTGATAAGGAAATGGTCGATCCTCTCAATTCTCCGCAATGGGGAGTTATGCATAAACGGTTCTTAAATAGTGAGCCTGTGGTGTTTGATGACAAAGTCAAAGTCTACGCGCCGGAATTCGCAGAGGACTCCATGAATGTCCCCATATCCTTCAAGGCGATTGAGCTTAAGGATATTAAAGAAGTCGTTGTCATGGCTGATCTAAATCCTATTCCACTAGTGTTACGTTATTTTCCTGATGAATTAACCCCGTATCTTGCTTTTCGTATTAAATTACAACAAGGAAGCCCGGTAAGAGCTGCGGTTAAAACCAGTGATAATATCTGGCATGTTGGAGGAACGTGGGTTGATGCTGCTGGTGGTGGATGTACCTTACCCAGTATTGGAACATCATCGGGCGATTGGTCGTCAACACTTGGCAAAGTATCAGCCAATATTTGGCCACGTAAAAATAGCTCTAATCGCTTGCGTATACGAGTTATGCACCCTATGGACACAGGGCTTGCACCCGGTATACCCAAGTTCCATATTGAAAAAATGACCTTGAGTGATAAAGAAGGCAATAAGCTCGCCAGGCTGGAAGTGTATGAACCTATCAGTGAAAACCCAATGTTAAGTCTGGGTGTTGACAAGCATGAGTATCTGAAAATTAACGGGCGAGATAATAATGGCAATATTGTTGATGCGGAGGTGGTAACAAGATGACAATTCTTCGTAGCGTCACTGCTATCAGTCTGGCTGTAGTATTGGGTTTAGGCTTTGTGGGGGCAGGCAACTTACAAGCTGCAGGAACCTCGACTACAGCAACGAGTAAAGCCTTTGATTATGAATTAAAAGCCGTAGAAATAGCGAAAGATACCTATCTTTTCCAAGGTAAAAACGAAGACTTTTCTGTTAAGAACGGTGGCAATGTTGTTAATACCGGTTTTATTGTTACAGAAGATGGCGTGCTTATTATCGACACGGGTATTTCACGTCGATATGGTGAGCAACAGCGAGCCGCAATAGCCAAAATTACTGATAAACCTATCTTAGCTGTTTATCTTACGCATCATCATCCTGACCATTTTCTAGGTAATCAGGCATACAGCGACAGCAAAATTTATGCGCTTGATGAAACCGCAAAGTCGATTAAATTAGAGGGTGAAGGTTTCCGTTCTAATATGTACCGGCTCGTTGGAGATTGGATGCGAGGAACCCTCTTAACCATGCCGAATGAAAAATTAAAAGCGGGCAAGACGACGATGGGTAAACATGAGCTTGAGTTCTTTTCAGTGTATGGGCATACAAGCTCTGATTTAGCTATTTTTGACCATACAACAGGAGTGTTGTTTGCGGGGGACTTGGTCTTTAATGGACGTGCTCCGACAACGCCTCACGCGAATATTGATAAGTGGCAAAAAACCTTATCCTCATTAAAAGAGCTACCCTTTAAAGTATTGGTTCCAGGCCATGGTTCTGTCGCAATAGATAGTACACCGATTGAGCAGACGAGTGATTATCTAAACTGGTTAGTGGGGGTTTTGAAAGAAGGCGCCAGTAGCGGGATGGATATGAATGAAGTGATGCGAACCGAAATTCCAGAACGTTTTCAATCGATGGACTTGGTAAAAATAGAACTGACACGTTCGGTAACACACTTGTACCCAGCCTTGGAAAATCAATTTCTGA
>CACVAY010000075.1 GCA_902727985.1 uncultured Thiotrichaceae bacterium
CCAAAATAGGCTGCGTTTGGTTCAGAAAAAAACAGGGAATGGGGGTGTATACTGGCTACTCGATGATTCCCACTGAACCTGGTCGAGAAAGGGCGTTAAAATCGTTCTAAACTCTTTAGATGGCTGGTTTTGTATGTAAATTGGTTTGTTCTATACGAGAAATCTTGATTTTCTTAAGCTTGCTCGTAGCTGAATGAATTATTAACGGTTGTTATCTTTTATTGGATTTGCTCATTAATTCTGTTCAGGTTTTATTCATTCCAAAGTAAGCAAGCCCCTCACCTCCTTCCTCGATGTGTGTCAAAAATACTCGATTGATGGTCTTCTTAAGAGTTTACTTTAAGTTGTAGCTTTAGTTGGCTGAAGTTTCATTGTTTATTTTCTTTTGTTATTTTCTCTGCTAAAAACCCTCCCTAAGTTATTGTCTTACATCCACAAACTTCTTGATATTTGGTGTTGCAGTTTGAGCGTTTCCTCACTATATTTACACCTATGTGGGGAGAAGTGGGGAATTGTGGTTTTTATTCCCGACGGCTTTCTTTCCTGAACGAACGTTCTTGAATAACACCGGTTTTCCTCATGTTTAGAGGTATCACGAATCTTAATATTGATACGAAAGGTCGTTTAGCCATTCCGTCTCGGTATCGTGATGTAATAACCACGGAAGCTTCTGGGCACATTGTTGTGACTGTGGATCATACAGACCGATGTTTATTGGTTTATCCAATGAATGAGTGGATTGATCTTGAGCAGAAGTTAATGAAGCTGAATAATATGCATCGCCGTGCGCGTAATGTGCAGCGTTTGATTCTAGGTCATGCTCATGAGTGTGATTTAGATAGTCAGGGTAGAATCTTAGTGCCCGCTCCACTTCGAGAATATGCAGGTCTCGCTAAAAAGGCAGTATTAGTAGGGCAAATGAAAAAATTTGAACTTTGGGATGCAGAAGCTTGGCAGAAACAAACTGAGGCCATGATTGAAGAGGCACGAAGCGACGATTTTGATATGGATGAATCACTAAATCAGGTTTCTATCTGATGAATACTAATTTTCAGCACGAGACCGTGCTGATCAATGAGGCGGTTGAGGCGCTGGCAATTAAGCCAGAAGGCTTATATCTGGATGCCACATACGGACGCGGTGGACATAGTGGAAGGATTTTACATCAATTGGGCGACGAAGGCCGATTGTTGATTATAGATAAAGACCCTGAAGCTATTGCGCATGCTTTAGAACAGCAAAAAGCAGATTCGAGGTTGCTTGTGTGGCAGGGTTCGTTTGCCGAGTTTCCACAGGCATTAGCAGAATTAGGTGTTGAGCAAAAGCTGGATGGGATTTTATTGGATTTAGGTGTTTCGTCACCGCAGTTAGATGATGCAGAACGAGGGTTTAGTTTTCAACGAGATGGCGATCTGGATATGCGAATGAATCCTGATGTTGGCATGAGTGCTGCTGAATGGGTTGCTGAAACACCAGAAGAACAAATGGCGAATGTTATTTATCAGTATGGAGAGGAACGATTCTCAAGGCGTATTGCCCGCAGGATCGTCGAACTCCGTAATGAAACAAATATAGTTACAACGAAACAATTAGCAGATGTTATTGCTTTAGCTGTTCCTAAAAAAGAGAAAGGTAAGCATCCGGCAACCCGAAGTTTTCAGGCGATTCGTATCGAAGTGAACAGGGAGTTAGACGATCTTCATGATTGTCTTGATGCATCGCTTGGTCATTTGGCCAAGCACGGTCGTTTAGTCGTAATTAGTTTTCATTCTTTGGAAGATAGAGTCGTGAAACGTTTTTTACAACGTGAACAGAAAGGGCCCAAAATCCCTAAAGGCTTGCCAGTGATGGCAGGCTTGCACTCGCCTCGTATGCGCGCATTGCATAAACCGATTAAACCTACGGATTCCGAGGTCGAGGCTAATACACGAGCTAGAAGCGCGATCATGCGTGTCGGCGAGATGTTAAAGTAATGAGCTTGAAACTTCCTCTCTTAGTATTGCTCTATATGGCAATGATCAGCATGGCTATTCAAGTGGTTATGAATCGACAGTATTCTCGCACCTTATTTAGTGAGCTTCAGCAGTTGGAGCTTCAAAGGGATAAATTAACGGCGCAATGGAGTCGTTTGAAATTGGAAGAGGGTACGCGGGTTAATCAATTGGTGGTTGATAAGCGTGCCAAAGACGAGATGAATATGCATATACCCAGGCGGTCGCAAATTAAGGTAATCGTTGAGTGAAAAAAACTAACGCTACATTGCTGATGCATAACAAACGTCGCACTACGCTATTAATGCTGTTGTTGATCGGTTTGGGTGTCTTGCTTGCGCGCTCCATATGGTTGGAAGTTTTTCAGCAGGGATGGTTAAAAGAGAAAGCAGACAAGCGTCAAGTGCGTGAAGTGGTTGTGCCTCCCTATCGTGGCATGATTTTGGATCGTCATGGTGACCCTTTGGCGGTAAGTTCTCCGGTTAAAGGGGTGAGCTGTGATCCAAAGAGGATCATGGCGCATCGAGATGATCTGATTAGTAACTATGATTCAACACATCGTGAGACTGTACAAGGTCGCTCAGCAGAAACCAAGTTTTTGGAATTTGAAGAGTCGTTGAGAGCATTGGCGGGAGAGTTGAGGCTCAGTAAAGATGCCTTGCTTGAGAAGTTGCGAAAATCACGAACGAAACGATTTATTTATCTGGCTCGACAACTAGAGCCAGAGATTTCGGAGCGAATACTGTCTCTGGATATCATGACGGTGAAATCAGATCAAGAGTATCGCCGTTTCTACCCCGCCTCAGAAATGTTTGCCCACGTTGTGGGCTTTACTAATATTGATGGTAGGGGAACTGAGGGTGTTGAGCGTTTCATGGACGAAAAGCTGGCAGGTCAGTCTGGTAAGGAACGTGTTGTTCGTGATGGAAAGGGGCGCTTAATCGAGAAGGTTGAACAGTTAGAGAAAATGCTGCCTGGGCAAGATATTCAGCTCTCGTTGGATCGTCGTATTCAGTACGTCGCTTATAAAGAATTGAAGAAACAAGTGGCTCGTTTGAAGGCAAAGGCTGGGTCAGTTGTGGTTTTGAACCCACATACAGGTGAAATTCTCGCGATGGCTAATATGCCAGGTTTTAATCCGAATAATCGACGAGAGTTGAAGGCATGGAATTATCGTAACCGAGCGGTTGCGGATGCCGTTGAGCCAGGATCAACATTTAAGCCATTAGCAGTTGCCGCAGCTTTGGATGCAAAAGTGATTCAACCCAATTCATTGATTAATACCTCACCTGGTTATATCAAATTTGGTAGCTATAGGGTAAGGGATCATGCTGACTTGGGAACGATGTCTTTGGCGAAAATTCTAGCGCGTTCAAGTAATGTGGGCGCTAGTAAGGTGGCGATGAAGATGTCTCCTCGGCAGTATTGGATGTTTTTAAATCGTTTAGGACTGGGGCAGGTTCCGGGTTCTGGATTTAAAAACGAAGCTCAAGGACGTTTGACGCATTATAAAAATTGGGCGCCAGTCGATCATGCCTCTTTAGGTTATGGATATGGTGTTTCAGTCTCTCTCTTACAAATGGCAAAAGCGTACACTGTGTTTGCAACGGGTGGAGTTTTAAAACCAGTTTCAATTCTTAAACGGGATACGCAGCCACAAGGACAGCGCGTCTTGTCGGTGCGCGATGCCAATGCTGTTCTTGGCATGATGGAAAGCGTTGTACATAAGAGAGGCACGGGTGTATTGGCAAAAGTTGCTGGCTATCGTATAGCGGGTAAAACAGGTACGGCGAATAAGTTAATTGATAAACGTTACCGTAAAGATAAGTTGGTAACGAGCTTTATTGGTGTTGGGCCTGTGACGCAGCCTCGCTTAGTGGTCGCAGTGATGATTGATGAGCCTAAATTAGGGGCTTCAGGTAGTGAAGCAGCAGCTCCATTATTCTCGAAAGTGATGAATCAAGCGTTACGCGTGATTGATGCGGCGCCAGACAAAGCTTTGCCTTTAGCTAAAGCGAATGTTGCAGCCAGACCAGGAGCGTCATTATGAGCAAGATGATGCTGAGTGAATTGTTAAAAGCGGTTGCTGTGGTCGAAAGTGATGTTGAAATTACATCAATAACGTTGGATAGCCGGGCTGTTACTGAGGGTACCTTGTTTATCGCTTTGCATGGTGTGATGAAGCACGCTGTTGAATATGCAGAAGTGGCTGAGGGAAATGGTGCTGCTGCAATTATTTGGGAAACGGATGAGCACTATTCAACACCTAACGTGAGCATTCCTTGTATTGCAGTGGCAGATTTGCGTTCAAAAGCTGGTGAGATTGCCAATCGTTTCTTTGGTCAGCCTAGTGCTGAGCTTAATGTTATTGGTATCACTGGTACTGATGGTAAAACCACGGTATCCAACTTCATTGCTCAAGCATTGAATCAGGAGAAAGAACACTGCGCTGTTATTGGAACATTGGGTAAAGGTGTTCCAGGAAGATTGATTGATACCGGACATACAACACCTGATGTCATTACTGTCCATGAAACGCTAGCTGAAATGCGTGAAGAGGGCATTGATACGGTAGCCATGGAGGTTTCATCGCACGCACTCGATCAAGGTCGTATATTGGGTGTCGATGTTGATGTTGCTGTGCTAACCAATTTAAGTCGTGATCATCTGGATTATCACGAAACCCTTGAAGCCTATGCGCAAGCCAAGGCGCGCCTGTTTGCATGGCCTTCTTTGAAAACGCTTGTCGTCAACCTCGATGATGCTTTCGGGCAAGAAATCGCAGGTGAATATGCCAATAAAGAAGTAGAAGTAATCAATTATTGTGTAGGCGATCCAAGTGAACTTCCCGTTGAATACCTTGTGGCGAATAATCCCAACTACAATGCAAAAGGTATTCAGGCGGGCATTCATTTTAATGGCCAAGAAATTGCTCTTACTGTTGGTGTTATTGGTACTTTCAATTTACATAATATCTTAGCAACGATTGGTGCATTATTAGCTTCAGGATATAGCTTGCAAGCAGCAGTGGCGATGGTTGAAAAGGTAGAAACGGTTCCTGGTCGTATGGAGCGTGTTGAGAACGACAAAGGTTTCTTGGTGGTTGTGGATTATGCACATACACCGATGGCGCTTGAGCAGGCTATCGAGGCACTTAAACATCACACCGAAGGTGATTTAATCACGGTATTTGGCTGTGGTGGTGATCGTGATCGTGGCAAACGCCCGAAAATGGCAGAAGTGGCTGAACGTCTATCTCATACCATTGTGATGACGGATGATAACCCGCGCTCTGAAATGCCTTTTCAGATTATGGACGACATGATACGCGGTTTGCAGAATCCTGAAATGGTCGCTGTCGTACATAACCGGACTGCTGCAATTCGCCATGCTTTCTCATTAGCCGGTAAGGGAGATACTGTTTTGGTTGCAGGTAAGGGACATGAAACCGTGCAAATTGTCGGCGACGAGCGACGCCCATTTGATGATCGTGAACAAGCACAAAGTTTACTTAAGGGGATGCCATCATGAGTTGGTTAATGCTTTCTGATATTGCACAGATGGCTAATGGGGAATTGATTGGCAACGATGTCATGATCAATGCGGTTTCTACAGATTCTCGCGCGGTAAAAAATGATGAAATATTCATTGCATTGGTAGGTGAACGATTCGATGCGCATGATTTTATTGCTGACTTTGAAAATAAAGCGGCGGCGATATTTGTTAGCAAGCAAATGGATGTTGAATTGCCACAAGTGCTTGTTGATGACACGCGTTTAGCGATGGGGCGTTTGGCCGCGGCATGGCGTCAGCGTTTTACTAAACCTGTGATTGGTCTTACGGGCAGTAATGGCAAGACGACGTTGAAGGAAATGCTAACGGCAGTTCTTTCACAAAATGCTAATGTACTCGCGACAAAAGGCAATTTGAATAACGATATTGGTATGCCGCTAACCTTGCTGGAAATCCGTGAAGAACATGAGTTCGCGGTAATTGAGATGGGAGCCAATCATTTTGGTGAAATTGCTTATTTAACCAATATCTCTCGTCCAGATATTGCAGTGATTAATAACGCAGGGCCGGCACACCTTGAAGGCTTTGGTGACATCAAAGGTGTATCCCGAGCAAAAGGCGAAATATTCAATGGTCTATCCGAAGAGGGTATTGCGGTCATTAATCAGGATGATACCTATGCCGAATATTGGGTGGAGCTTAATACAGAGCGAAGAATTATGGGGTTTGGTTTGCAAGGTGAAGCAGATGTGACCGGGCAGTATCACGGTGGGGGTAAATTAACGATCAATAGTAAGGGTAATACAATCGAAGTACAGCTGAATCTGCTCGGCAAACATAATGCTATGAATGCACTAGCGGCAACGGCATTAGCCTCAGTATTAAATATCGAATTAACACAAATAAAACAAGGGCTAGAAAGTCTGCAAGCCGTACCAGGGAGACTCGCTCTGCAACAAGGTCAACAAGGAATAACATTAATTGACGACACCTACAATGCTAATCCAAGCTCAGCAAAAGCAGGTATAGATGTGTTAGCTGAAATGTCGGGTTCGCGCATGATGATATTAGGTGATATGGGCGAATTGGGTGATGACGTAGCAGCATTACATGGTGAGATTGGTGTGCATGCTAAGCAAGCAGGGATAGAAAGCTTATTCTGCTTGGGTGAATACAGCAAACAAGCTTGTGCAGAATTTGGAGAACAAGAGCATGCATTTGATGATCTGGATGAAATGCTGAATGTCATAAAATCAAAGCTACAAAGTGATATGACAATTTTAGTCAAAGGTTCTCGCAGTATGCGTATGGAACGAGTCATTAGTGCATTGCAACAACCACAGGAAGGTGTTTAGTGCTGGTCGCTTTATTTGAGTATTTAAGTCAGTACTACAGCGGTTTCAATGTATTTCAGTATCTTACATTACGTGCCATTTTAGGGTTGCTAACAGCTTTGGGTATCTCTTTGTTGCTAGGGCCAAAAATGATTGCCCAGTTGTCACAGCTGAAAATTGGTCAAAATATTCGAGATGATGGGCCTGAATCACATTTAGTTAAAGCCGGTACACCTACCATGGGGGGCGCTTTAATTCTGCTCGCTATTGCAGTTGCGACCTTGTTATGGAGTGATTTGAATAATCACTATGTGTGGATTGTGCTACTGGTCACCATGGGTTTCGGTACGGTAGGTGGTTTGGACGACTTTCTAAAGCTGAAATATGGTAATACCAAGG
Source organism: uncultured Thiotrichaceae bacterium (assembly GCA_902727985.1). Lineage (GTDB taxonomy): Bacteria > Pseudomonadota > Gammaproteobacteria > Thiotrichales > Thiotrichaceae > HyVt-477. Next base: position 7,238 of record CACVAY010000075.1, read on the forward strand.
GGTTATCAGCACGTTATAAGTACCTTGGCTTGTCAATCATTGGTTTTATAGCTGCTGTTTGGTTGTATGCCTCAGCTGATTCTGATGTGGAAACGACACTCTATGTACCCATCATGAAAGATTGGTATTGGCAAATGGGCTGGTTGTTTATTCCATGGGCTTATTTGGTGGTTGTGGGTTCAAGTAATGCTGTGAACTTGACGGATGGTTTAGATGGCTTGGCGATTATGCCGACTATTCTGGTTGCTGGGGGGTTAGCGGTATTTGCGTATGTCAGTGGTCATAATAATTTTGCGACTTATTTAGATATTCCATATATCCCTGGAGTGGGGGAGGTCGTTATTTTCTGCACGGCAATTTTTGGTGCAGGTCTGGGTTTCCTTTGGTTTAACAGTTATCCCGCACAAGTATTTATGGGTGATGTCGGTGCGTTAGCACTAGGTGCGGCACTTGGTATCGTTGCATTAGTCGTTCGTCAAGAATTTGTATTGGTGATAATGGGGGGAATCTTCGTTTTAGAAACTATATCGGTGATTTTGCAGGTGGGCTCTTTCAAGCTAACAGGAAAACGCATTTTCCGTATGGCTCCCATACATCATCATTTTGAATTAAAAGGGTGGGCAGAGCCGAAAGTTATTGTACGGTTTTGGATTATCACCGTCGTGTTAGTTTTGATTGGTTTAGCGACATTGAAGGTGCGTTAGAACATAAATGGATAAGCAGCTTACTCATTGGGATACGTTGATTGTTGGTCTAGGTAAGACCGGACTGTCGGTTGCGCAATTTTTGCGTGACAGAGATGTTCCTTTTGCTGTTGCGGATAGTCGTGAAAACCCACCTGGAAAAGAAGATTTATTGGAAAGCTGTCCTGATGTTCCAGTGTTTTTTGGAGCGTTCTCAGAAAAAGTATTCACACAGGCGCGTCAATTAATCGTCAATCCGGGGGTCTCTGTGCATATACCTGAGATACAGGCGGCGTGTAAAAAAGGTGCTGAAGTTATTGGTGATATCGAGTTGTTTGCGAGAAGTTCTACCCGTCCCGTGATTGGTATTACAGGGTCAAATGGGAAAACGACTGTAACGAAATTACTGACTTTGATGGCTCAACGTGCAGGTCTCAAAGTTGAGATGGGGGGGAACATTGGGATTCCAGTTTTGGACTTATTGAATAAAGAGCCTGTCGATTTATATGTTTTGGAGTTGTCCAGTTTTCAGTTGGAAACTACTTATTCATTGAATGCGATAAGTGCCGTAATTCTGAATATTACAGAAGATCATTTAGATAGATATGATGGTTTTGCAGGCTACGCATCTGCTAAAGCCAAGATATATGAACAGACTGAAAACGTTTTGGCGAATCGTGATGATGACGATGTCATGACCTTGGCAAAGAAATATCAACCCATTAGTTTCGGTTTAAATAAGCCTGAAAGGAGTGAGGATTTCGGCATTAGCGAGTCGACTGATGAGACATGGTTGGTAAAAGGTAAGGAGCAGCTGATCAATGCCAAAGCGTTAAAGATCAAAGGCAAACACAATATTGCGAATGCATTGGCAGCACTTGCTTTAGGCGATATGGCTGGCATTGATATGCAGGGTATGTTGCGTGGTTTACGTGACTTTGAAGGTGTTGAGCATCGTAGCCAATGGGTGGCTAAGATCAACCAGGTCAATTGGTACAACGACTCTAAAGGTACCAATGTTGGAGCAACCTTGGCTGCATTATCAGGTTTGCCTGGCAAGACAGTGTTAATCGCTGGTGGTCAGGGTAAAGGTTCGGATTTTACGCCATTGGCACCAGTTGTAGCGGATAGAGCCAGAGCGGTGATTCTTCTTGGTGAAGATGCTGAAAAGATTAGCGTGGCATTAGGCGCATTTGAGAAAAAATACTTTGTGAAAAATATGGATGAAGCGGTACAGCTTGCAAGAGATCTTGCTGAAGAAGGTGACAATGTTTTGTTGTCTCCTGCCTGTGCCAGTTTTGATATGTATAGAAGTTATGAAGAACGCGGTGAAATTTTTATGCATGCAGTGAGGCGCTTATCATGAAAACGCGCCTTGAAGAATGGCTAGAGAGCTTTGATAAAGAACTGGTAACGGTGGTTTTCTTATTGATGGGATTAGGTTTTGTCGTTATGACATCAGCTTCGGTAGCCATTGGTGAAAAACTCTATGACAACCCAAGCCACTTCATGCAACGTCAGTTGATGTATATGACGTTGGGTTTGCTACTTGGCCTGATTATTTATCAGATTCGCTTACAGGTTTGGCGCAGTCTCGGTTTAGCACTCTTACCGGTTATTTTGTTCTTGTTAGTGGCAGTTCTAATTCCAGGAATAGGTAAAGAGGTGAATGGTAGTCGTCGCTGGATTGATCTTGGTTTTGCGAGCTTGCAAGTCTCTGAGGTTTCGAAACTGATTATCTTGATGTATTTAGCGGGATATATGGATCGCCATGGTGACAAATTGGTGAATTCAGACTCCTACAAACCGTTGATGATGCCACTTATTGTATTGGGTGTTTTTGGTACTTTGCTTTTATTGGAACCAGATTTTGGAACAGTTGTTGTGGTGTTTTCGACAGGTTTGGCGATGTTGTTCTTGGGGGGGGTAAAACTGTCCCGGTTAGCATTGTTGTTAGCAGGAACGATTGCAGTAATGCTCCCATTTCTACTTTTAGTCGGTTTTCGTCAAGATAGAATTATTTCTTTCCTTAATCCTTGGGCAGATGCTTCTGGTACGGGTTATCAGGTAACGAATGCTTTGATGGCAATTGGCGATGGTGGTTGGTTTGGGTCAGGTTTAGGAGGCAGTGTGCAAAAGCAGTTCTTCTTACCTGAAGCTCATAACGATTTTATTTTTGCGATATTGGCCGATGAGTTTGGTTTCATCGGTATCGTCATAACGCTGGCCTTATTTGGCTGGTTAGTAAAACGTGCATTTGCGATTGGAATGATGGCTGATCAGCGAAAATTATACTACGCGGCTTACCTTGCCTATGCGATTGGTTTTTGGATTGGTTTTCAAGCCTTGTTCCATATTGGTGTGAATTTGGCAGTGCTACCTCCTAAAGGTTTGACCTTGCCATTTATTAGTTATGGTGGCAGTAGTCTGCTCGTTACTTTGATGGCGATAGCTATCTTGTTACGTATTCATCGTGAGACACAAAGTGTGCCATTAGGTACTCATAAAAAGCAGTTAGCTAAAAAACGTAAGCCGAAAAAACAAGCGACTACACGTCCAAGGAGGGCACAGCATGCTGGATAAACAACCTGTCATGATCACCGCTGGTGGTACAGGAGGACATGTCTACCCTGGTTTGGCAGTTGCCAGAGCCCTGATGGATAAGAACATCCCCGTGGTATGGATGGGGACACATAAAGGTCTTGAAGCCCGTATTGTGCCAGAAGCTGGTATTGAAATGGCGTGGCTTGAAGTAAGTGGTATTCGCGGTAAAGGCGTAGGAGCATTGTTGATGTCACCATTTCGTTTAATAAAAGCGATGTCCCAGTCCTATAAGATTCTTAAAAAGCATCGCCCTGCTGCATTATTAGGCATGGGGGGGTTTGTTGCAGGTCCTGGTGGACTAATGGCAAGTTTGATGGGGATCCCTGTGCTGATTCACGAGCAAAACGCGGTAGCAGGTACAACCAATAAATTACTGAGTCGCTTTGCCACTGAAATTTTTGAAGGCTTTCCTGGGACGTTCCATGCAAAGCGTGAGGCGATCCCGACAGGTAACCCGGTACGAACAGATATAGCGAATATTGCTAGCCCAGAAGAGCGTATTAAAGGGCATGATGGAATATTTAAAGTATTGGTCATTGGTGGAAGTCTTGGGGCGAAAATACTCAACGAAACAGTACCTCGTGCACTCTGCCAGCTGCCTAAAGAAGCACATATTCAGGTTGTTCATCAAGCGGGGGAAACTACGTTGGAGTTGGCGCAAAAGACCTATGAAGCAGCGGGTGTAGAGGCACATATTGTTCCTTTCGTAGAGGATATGGCAGGTGCGTATGCATGGGCTGACATTATTATCTGTCGTTCAGGTGCGTTAACGGTGGCAGAAGTTGCTGCAACAGGTTTGGCTGCAATCATGGTGCCCTATCCACATGCCATTGATGACCACCAAACTGAAAATGCACGTTACTTAGCAGATGCAGGCGCTGCTGTGGTTATTCCACAGGATAAACTAACTTATGATGTCTTGGCCGAAGTCCTCGAAGGCCTTATGCGTGCACCCGAAGAATTGGTGGCGATGAGTGTACGTTCGCGAACCTTGGCAAAGCCAGAGGCCACAGCAGAGGTGGCTTCTATAGTCGCTGATTATGCAGGTTATCCGTTTAGCGCAGATAAAGCTGTACAGCCTCAATCTGCTACGGCAACAGTAAATACCGAAACCACACTGGAGGAGCAAGCGTGAAGCAGGGGTATGATCTAGCACGCAAGCGTATTAAGCAAGTTCACTTCGTTGGTATCGGCGGTGCGGGCATGGGTGGCATCGCAGAAGTGGTGGCTAATCTTGGATACAAGGTTACTGGTTCTGATCTAGCTGATAATGCGATGACTCAGCGTCTGACTTCACTTGGTGCCACTATTATCAACGGCCATGAAGCTGAAAATGTGACAGGTGCAGATGTCGTAGTTATTTCCTCAGCAGTAGGTGATGACAATGTCGAAGTAATGGCAGCAAAAGAAAATAATATTCCGGTGATCCCGCGTGCTGAGATGTTGGCTGAATTGATGCGCTTTCGTCATGGTATTGCTATTGCGGGTACACACGGTAAAACAACAACCACGTCGTTGGTAACAAGTATTTTAGAGAAAACAGGCTTGGATCCAACTTATGTGATCGGTGGGAAGCTTACGAGTTCAGCGAGTAATTCTCGCTTGGGGGCTGGAGATTATATTGTTGCAGAAGCCGATGAGAGTGATGCGTCATTCCTACTGTTGCAACCACTGATTTCAGTAGTCACTAATATCGATGCAGATCATTTATCAACCTATGACGGTGACTTCAATAAGCTAAAAGATACGTTTGTTGAATTCTTACATCATCTTCCCTTCTATGGTTTAGCAGTGTTGTGTGTTGACGATGAGCATGTACGCGATATTTTACCACGCGTGAGCCGTTCGGTGATCACTTATGGTATTCATAACGATGCAGATATCAAGGCAGATAACTTACGTTTCGATGGAGCAAAAAGTTATTTCACATTGAAATGTGGCCGTGATGGTCGTGCGCTAGCTATCAGTTTGAATATGCCAGGTGAACACAATGTGTTGAATGCTTTGGCGGCGATAGCAATTGCGGTGGAGTTAGATGTTCCTGATTTGGTTATTCAAAACGCACTGAATGAATTCCAGGGTGTGGGAAGACGCTTTACACAATACGGTGATATCACAATAGACAAAGGTGTAATTAAGTTAGTTGATGACTATGGACATCATCCAACTGAAATGGAAGCAACTTTAAAAGCCATGCGTAGTGCATGGCCCGATAAGCGTTTAGTGGTGTTGTTTCAGCCGCATCGTTACACACGCACAAGAGACTTATTTGAAGATTTCGCACAAGTGTTGTCAGCACCTGATGTACTGGTATTGATGGATGTATATGCTGCAAGCGAAGAGCCTATTCCAGGTGCTGATGGACGCGCTCTATCTGGTGCAATTCGTATGCGTGGTAAGGTGAATCCGGTATTTGTAGCTGATGAAGAGGATGTTGTAGACACTTTAAAAGGTGTGCTGCAAGCAGGCGATGTACTACTAACATTGGGTGCAGGTAGTGTTGGCAGTATTGCCGCAAACCTGCCTGAATTATTGACTAATGGGGAGTCAGTATGAATCAAGAGTTTGGCAAAGTTGCAGTGTTACTTGGCGGCTGGGCCGCTGAGCGAGAGGTTTCATTAAATAGCGGAAACGCCGTACTGACAGCTCTCCAGGCACAAGGTATTGATGCACATGGTGTTGATGTCGGTCGTGATATTGCCAATGTATTACAAGCAGGAAGCTTTGATCATGTATTTAATATTGTACATGGTCGTGGTGGTGAAGATGGTCAAATCCAAGGTCTTTTAGACATTCTGCAGTTGCCCTATACAGGCTGTGGATTGATGGCTTCATCAATCAGCATGGATAAGTTGATGACCAAAAACATCTGGCTGGGTCTTGGTTTGTGTACGCCTAAGTATTGTGTGCTGGATGAAGAAGTAAATATCGATCAGGTTGTTGGTCATTTGGGGTTGCCAGTGATCGTAAAGCCAGCATTGGAAGGCTCTAGTATCGGTATGAGCAAGGTTGATACCGCGGATCAGTTGCAAGCAGCATATGATTTGGCGAAAGAGTATGGAGCGGTATTCGCTGAGCAATGGATAACGGGGAAAGAATATACGGTAGCGATTGTGGATGGTCAGGTTTTACCCTCGATTTGTTTGCAAGCGAACAATGCTTTTTATGACTATGAAGCAAAGTACCAGTCTGATGAGACGCAATACTTTTGTCCAAGTGGCTTAAACGATGCCGCAGAAGAAGAGGTTCAGGCTTTAGCAAAAGAGGCATTTGATGCGATTGGTGGACGAGGTTGGGGACGTGTTGATTTTATGCGTCATGAAGATGGCAAATTTTATTTAATTGAAGTGAATACAGTACCAGGTATGACTAGTCATAGTTTAGTGCCCATGGCAGCCAAGACATTTGGTTGGGATTTTCAGGAATTAGTGACACGTGTTTTACAAACGGCGAGGTTCGATTAGGAATGGCAAAACCACGTAAGAATACACGAGTAACATCAAAGCAGGAGAAGAGTAGGCCGCAACTTAGTAATGCTCAACTCAAACTCTTCGGCTTTGCGATGCTACCCGTGTTACTGATTGCGTTAATTATTTTTGTACGACATTGGTTGCATGACTCAGACAATCTACGCATTAATGATGTGCAGGTAGTTGGTAAGATTCAACATGTTGATGCGGAAGCTGTGAAAAAGATTATTGAGCCATTCACCAAAACCAACCTGCAATTATTGGATGTTGAAAATTTAGAAAGAGAATTAGAGTTTGAGCCCTGGATTCGTTCAGTGGCGATTACCAAAATGTGGCCATCTCATGTGTTGGTTGAGATTACTGAGCAGCAGCCCATCGCTTTTTGGGGTAATGATCGGATGGTGAACAATTATGGTGAAGTATTTGACGCTTCATTGCCAGAGAAAAAAGGTGTGATGCCCGTACTCTATAGCTCTGATGATAATGGCTTAGAGATGATTAAGAAGTATAAAGAGGTACAACAATGGTTAGGCAAGTTGCCTGTGGGGGTCAATGAATTTGTAGAAGACGCACGTGGTGCATGGAAATTGCGTTTAACGAATGGCATTCAACTGAATGTTGGACGTGAAGAGCAGCAGAAACGTTTACGACGCTTTGTGGTGGGATATCTCAAAACATTGGCTGATGAGCGTAAAGATATAGCGGTTGTTGATCTGCGATATACCAATGGTTTTGCTGTTAGTTGGCGATAAGGAAATAGAAATGCGGAATACAATTAAGGTTGGAGTATAAACATGGCTAACGAAGAACTGCATGAGATGATTGTAGCGTTGGATATTGGTACTTCAAAAGTAGTCGCGCTCGTGGGTGAAATAGATGAAAACAATAAATTAAATGTTGTTGGTATAGGCAAACATCCGTCTCGCGGTATGAAGAAAGGTGTCGTGGTAAATATCGATGCCACTATCGAGTCTATTCAACGTGCAGTTGAAGAAGCAGAGTTAATGGCGGGCGTGAATATTCAAACCGTCTATACTGGTATTGCCGGTAGTCATATTCGCAGTATGAATTCACATGGTGTAGTAGCGATTAAAGATAAGGAAGTTACAGAAGCGGATGTAGATCGTGTGATGGATGCGGCAAGAGCGATTGCAATTCCAGCAGATCAACGCATTCTGCATGTACTTCCACAAGAATTCATTATTGATGATCAAGATGGAATTCGTGAGCCGATTGGTATGTCAGGTGTGCGTATGGAGGCAAACGTGCACATGGTGACAGGTTCACAAAGTGCCGCTCACAACATAGTGAAATGTGTTGAACGATGTGGTCTGGAAGTTGATGACATTATTCTGGAACAGGTGGCATCAAGTCATTCCGTGCTTCAGGGTGATGAGAAAGAGCTCGGTGTTTGTATTGTTGATATTGGTGGTGGAACAAGTGATATAGCAGTCTTCCTGGAAGGAGCTATCCATCATACGGCGGTTATACCTGTAGCAGGTGATCAGGTAACGAATGACATCGCGATTGCGATTCGTACCCCAACCAGTAATGCCGAAACGATTAAATTGAAGCATGGCACTGCCCTAAGACAAATGGCTGAAGACTATCAGATAGAAGTGCCTGGCGTGGGAGAGCGTGAACCAAGAGCCTTGTCAACACAGACATTGGCATCGGTCATTGAGCCACGTTATGAAGAGCTATTCTTGATGATATTAGATGAATTACGCCGCAGTGGTTACGACAACCGTGTAGGAGCGGGCATTGTCTTAACAGGTGGCTCATCCACTATGCCAGGAGTAGTGGAATTAGCAGAAGAGGTATTTCACATGCCAGTTCGAATAGGTACACCGAGAGATATTGGTGGACTTAAAGGCGAAGTGGAAAGCCCTATGCATGCAACAGGTGTGGGTTTATTGCTCTTTGGGGCAGAACAACAGGCTTACGGTATGAGAGAAAAATATACCAAAGTGACATCAGACTCATTGTGGGTTCGGATGAAACGCTGGTTTTCTGGAAATTTATAGTGCGAATTGAAGGGCGCATTGTTTTATAAATCACAACGTAGGAGTTACAAAATGTTTGAATTAATGGATACAGAAGAACGTAGCGCAAATATCAAAGTTGTTGGTGTTGGCGGAGGTGGAGGTAACGCAGTCAAGAACATGCTTGAATCCGGCATCGAAGGTGTCGATTTCATCTGCGCAAATACGGATGCTCAAGCGTTACAAGGTACAGGTGTACAATCTTTATTGCAGTTGGGTAATGCACTGACTAAAGGCCTGGGTGCAGGTGCAAACCCAGAGGTTGGACGTGAGTCTGCTTTGGAAGATCGCGAAACGATTAAAGAAATCGTATGTGGTTCTGACATGGTCTTCATCACCGCTGGTATGGGTGGTGGAACAGGTACGGGTGCTGCACCCGTTGTTGCTGAGTTGGCAAAAGAAGCGGGCATTCTTACGGTTGCTGTAGTCACAAAGCCGTTCCCGTTCGAAGGCCCCAAACGTATGAAAGCAGCAGAACAGGGTATTGCTGAGCTAAGCAAACACGTCGATTCATTGATCACAATCCCCAATGAAAAGCTATTGACGTCACTTGGCAAAAACATTTCATTGCTAGATGCATTCAAAGCGGCCAATGATGTATTGCTGGGTGCCGTTCAAGGTATTGCCGAGTTAATCACTCGCCCTGGTCTGATCAACGTTGACTTTGCCGACGTGAGAACAGTCATGACAGAAATGGGTGTTTCTATGATGGGAACAGGTGTTGCTCGTGGTGATGAGCGTGCGACAAAAGCAGCTCAAGCAGCTATTTCAAGCCCATTGCTTGATGATGTGAACCTGAAAGGTGCAAAAGGTATCTTGGTGAACATCACCGCAGGTATGGATATGGGTATCCATGAGTTTGAAGAAGTTGGTAACATCATTCGTCAATTTGCACATGAAGATGCAACGGTTGTTGTTGGTAATGTTATCGACGGAGATATGAGTGATGATATTCGTGTAACATTAGTGGCTACAGGTCTTGATGAAAGTTGTGGTGCTGTTGCCACTCAGTCAGAGCGTAAGCCCCAACTTCGCGCTGTCGCTTTGGAACAAACGGCAAAAGTTGCTGTCGGAGGAGATGCGCCCGTTGGTGGAAATTACGAAGCGAAGAGTGAGAAAACAGTGCACTCAAATTATTTGGATATCCCAGCATTCTTGAGAAACCAAGCAGATTAAGCTTACTACGTTGTGATGTGAGGTTGATTATTGCGCGCTGGACTTTGTAGTAAATAGTAGATTGGCTATAAATATTGTTAAGGGAGTGTTAAATTGCATTCCCTACAATGCCGTAGCTTCAACATTCAATCACCTATACTGCTTTATTGAAAGTATAGATGATGAATCTTTGGCAAATACTGAAATAGCATTCAGGGGCAATAATGCAACTTCAACGAACAATTAAGAGAATTGTGGAAACGACCGGTGTCGGTGTTCACTCTGGTAAAGCTGTAAGAATGGTTTTACGTCCAGCCATGCCGAATACGGGTATTGTATTTCGTCGGATTGATCTTTCTGAAGATATCTTGATAAAGGCAACGCCTGAGACAGTGGGTGAAACCGTTATGTGCACGACGCTCGTACAAGATGGCATCAAGGTTGCGACGATAGAGCATCTGTTTTCCGCACTAGCAGGTCTCGGAATTGATAATCTCTATGTCGATTTGGACGCTGAGGAAGTCCCGATTCTTGATGGAAGTGCAGCACCTTTTATTTATTTAATCGAAAATGCCGGTATTGCTACTCAGGCAGCCCCAAAGAAATTTGTTCGAATTAAAAAACCTATCAAGCTTGATAGTGGCTACGCTTCGGCTAGTTTAGTACCTTATGATGGTTTCGCTATTGATTTTGAAATTGACTTTAACCATCCAGCAATTCGAAAGACCCGCCAAAAACTCTCCTTTGATTTATCCAAACAGGCTTATGGAAAAGAAATTTCACGAGCACGTACCTTTGGTTTTATGAAAGATGCTGAAATGCTTCGTTCAATGAATCTTGGTTTAGGTGGTAACCTGGGAAATGCTGTGGTGATGGATGAATACCGAATTCTGAACAATGGTCTTCGCTATGACGATGAATTCGTGATTCACAAAATGTTAGATGCCATAGGCGACCTGTATACCTTAGGTTATGGTATTATTGGTAAGTACATAGGCCACAAGTCAGGGCATGCCGTGAACAATCAGCTATTAAGAGTAATGCTTGAGCAGCCTGAAAGTTGGGAGTTGATCGAGGCGACAGATACTGATTCTAAGTCAATCGCTTATGGTGAATATCCTGCATTGGCACATTAATCGAATGTTGCATGTTTGAACACCTGTAGAGCATTCAATTATTACTTAATCTTGGCGTTTCTTCCCTGTTAAACGCAGCAAACTTTCTCTTAACTCCTCATCATCAATACCATCAGCAATGGCAGCAATTGTCTTGCTGGCTGTTATGCTAGGCATATGTTTAGTCGCTTTGTTGGCTCGTGGTTTAAATACTCGTTCAGGGGCAACAAGCTTGATGCGTAGCTCATCAAATTTCAGATTATTCTTTTTTCTAAAGTAATCTAGAATAGCTTCTTGTTGCATGCGAATTTGCGTGGCAAGAATGGAATCTTCACACATTACCGTTAGCTGTCGCATATTACTCACTACCCATATTTTATGTTGCTCTTTAGGCAGGTTCATTGCCTCAAAAATGACATTCGACAAGTTATCTACCTGTTTCAACCTTCTGATCAATATATCGTCAACAAGTGAGCGCGGTTTCTGCATGATTATCGGACTTATAAAAAGAAGAGATATCTCTGATAACAAATACTGGCAATACAAAGCCAGCAGGTGACATTACAATGAAAATAATATGTGTTAGTGAGCAAACCTCGCAGAGAGTTAGCTTTACTCTCAATATATGGTCGCATCTCATCATACCATCGATTCTTGTTGCGCTTCTATTCGGTGGCCTACTAATGCTGCAAAAAAGACCTGAGCAAGCTATAGATATGGTCACTATATCCACTGCTTCTGAACAGAGGAATGCAAGCAGCTCAAGCTCGGTGAGTTTGTCAGCACAGCAAAAACAGGAAATAGAATTCGACATTTTATCCAAACGATTGGGAATACTCGAAGCAGAATCATTACGTCTTAATGCTTTTGGCTCAAGAATTGTAAAAATGGCACGTATGGATCCAGCCGAGTTTGCTTTCGATGATAAGCCTTCTCAAGGAGGCGTTAACCAAGATGAAGGAGAAGATAACGCGGGTTATGGTGTGTCTGTCGATGAGTTAATGGAAATGATTGAGCAACTAGAAAAACAACTATTTGATCAGCGTCATCGTTTGGAGGGGATGTTGCATGTTCTGAACGGACGAATCTTGGATAGAGAGGTAAAGCCAAGTGGTATGCCTGTACGAAATGGATATATTTCATCATCCTATGGTTTCCGTCGTGATCCGTTTACCGGAAAGAAGCGCTTGCATAAAGGGATAGATTTTGCGGGGAAATTAGGAACCGACATTGCAGCAGTTGGTAGTGGGATTGTCTCATATGTCGGTAAAAATGGTGGTTATGGTAAAACCATAGAAATTGATCATGGTGGTGGAATTATTAGTCGCTATGCACATTTACATCGCATAGGTGTGAAGCGTGATCAGGTGGTTAAAAAGTCGCAGGTTATTGCGCAACTGGGAAGTACAGGGCGATCAACAGGGCCACATTTGCACTTAGAGGTGATCAAAGATGGTGTGCAACAAGATCCAGCAAAATATTTTTAGAAAATGTTGAACGAAAAGTATGATGGATAAAAAAAGCCACCGCAAGGGTGGCTGAATGTGATCACGTGTTCATTATTATTATGTGTGAGTCACTGTTAGCTAAATACTAACATTGTTGTGTTTATTATTTACCCCTGAGACGAAGCAAGGGAGATTTTGGTTCAAAATAAAGTGAAACTAATGGCTGTTAATTTACTTTTTCTCATGAATACATGCACTTGGTTGTTGAAAAAATAAGCGTTAGTTTTTATAACGGAAGTGATCAATATCTTCTCAAGTCTTGGGGGCTTATTTTTGATACATAGAGGGCTATACAGAGATTACGCTTAGTGTAGATGATGATTTCAACTTAATTTAATTCGAACGCAGCTTTATTGATCCTGATTGTTGACAACGAATTCTATTCAAGGTGTATTTCGGATCACATTGATTGTGGTAAGATTAGCGGTTCGATTATTCCCCACGGTTAGAATCCGATGACAATCCAGACAATTTTAAAGCATGCTCTTGAACAACGCATCCTGATCCTCGATGGTGCGATGGGCACGATGATCCAGAAACACAAGCTGGAAGAAGCAGACTATCGTGGAGACAGATTCAAAGATTGGCATTGTGATGTTAAAGGGAATAATGATCTTTTAGTATTGAGTCAGCCAGATATTATCCGTGCTATCCATGAAGAATATTTGGAAGCAGGCGCTGATCTTATTGAAACCAACACCTTTAATGCCACACAAATCGCGATGGCTGATTACGATATGCAAGCGTTATCGTATGAGATTAATGTGGCGGCGGCGCGTGTAGCCAAAGAAGCGGCAGATAAATATAGTACCGCAGACAAACCTCGTTTTGTTGCGGGTGTGCTTGGCCCAACCAATCGTACCGCCAGTATCTCGCCGGACGTGAATGATCCAGGTTTTCGTAATACCAATTTTGATGAATTAGTTGAAGCCTATACTGAATCAACCAAAGGCTTAATCGAGGGTGGTGCAGATATCATCCTGATTGAAACGATTTTTGATACTTTGAATGCTAAGGCTGCTGTATTTGCGGTCAAGCAACATTTCGCAGATACTGGTGTTGAATACCCGATTATGATTTCGGGTACGATTACTGATCAATCCGGTCGTACCTTGTCGGGCCAGACGACTGAGGCGTTCTATAATGCCTTAAATCACGCGGAACCTGTTTCCTTCGGTTTGAACTGTGCTTTAGGCCCTGATTTATTACGTCAATATGTGCAAGAGCTCTCGCGAATTTCGAATACCTTTGTTTCAGCGCACCCCAATGCTGGCTTGCCCAATGAGTTTGGTGAATACGATCTTGATCCAAGTGACATGGCACTTCACATCAAAGAGTGGGCGGAAAGCGGTTACCTAAATATCATCGGTGGTTGCTGTGGAACAACGCCTTCTCACATCAAAGCCATGGCTGAAGCGGTAGAAGGGTTGCCCCCACGTAAAATTCCGGATATCCCGATAGCATGTCGTCTTTCAGGTTTAGAGCCTTTCAATATCGGTAAAGATAGTTTGTTTGTCAATGTGGGCGAAAGAACTAATGTGACAGGTTCATTACGCTTCAAGCGCCTGATCAAAGAAGAAGACTATGATACTGCATTAGAAGTCGCACTTGATCAGGTGCAAGCAGGTGCGCAAGTTATTGATATAAATATGGATGAGGGCTTGCTGGATTCTAAAGAATGCATGGTGCGCTTCCTGAATTTAGTGGCAGCCGAGCCTGATATCTCGCGTGTGCCTGTGATGATTGATTCCTCAAAATGGGAAATCATTGAAGCAGGTTTGAAATGTATTCAGGGCAAGGGAATAGTGAATTCCATTTCGCTCAAAGAAGGTAAAGAAAATTTCATCCAGCAAGCGAAATTGGTTCGTCGTTATGGTGCCGCAGTGATTGTGATGGCATTCGATGAAGAAGGGCAGGCGGATACGAAAGAACGTAAAGTCGAAATTTGTACCAATGCTTACAACATTCTGACTCAAGAGGTTGGTTTCCCTCCTGAAGATATTATTTTCGACCCAAATATTTTTGCGGTTGGCACAGGTATAGAAGAGCATAATAACTACGGTGTTGACTTCATTCAAGCTACGGGTGAAATCAAACGTACGCTGCCTTATGCGATGGTTTCAGGTGGTGTGTCTAACGTTTCCTTCTCATTCCGTGGTAACAACCCGGTACGTGAAGCGATTCATGCCATCTTCCTCTATCATGCCATTCAGCAAGGTATGGATATGGGGATCGTTAATGCGGCGCAGTTAGCTGTCATTGATGATCTACCTAAAGAATTACATGATGCAGTTGAAGACCTTGTATTGAATCGTCGTGAAGACTCAACTGAACGATTGATGGATATTGCTCCGAATTACATGGGAGATGGCAAGGCTGTTGATAAGAAAGAAGACCTGGAATGGCGTTCATTACCTGTTCGTAAGCGTCTTGAACATGCCTTAGTAAAAGGTATTGATGCATTTGTTATAGAAGATACTGAAGCCGTTCGTATTGACTTAGGACGCCCGATTGAAGTCATCGAAGGCCCACTCATGGATGGCATGAACGTCGTTGGTGATCTATTTGGCGCAGGTAAGATGTTTTTACCCCAAGTCGTTAAGTCAGCGCGAGTGATGAAGAAAGCGGTTGCCTATTTGCTGCCATTCCTTGAAGCAGAGAAGGATGGTTGTGAGGTTCAGGCGAATGGTAAAATCCTCATGGCAACGGTAAAAGGCGATGTGCACGATATCGGTAAGAATATTGTCGGAGTGGTGCTGCAATGTAACAATTACGAAATCATCGATATGGGGGTGATGGTGGCGACTCAGGATATTTTGGATAAAGCGCGTGAAGAGAATGTCGATATCATTGGTCTTTCAGGCTTAATCACACCATCATTAGATGAAATGGTCAATGTGGCGGCAGAAATGGAACGTCAAGGTCTTGAAATTCCACTATTGATCGGTGGTGCAACAACTTCTAAAGTACATACAGCCGTTAAAATCGATCCGAAATATCATGGGTCAGTAGTCTATGTGACAGATGCATCCCGAGCAGTCGGTGTAGCAGGTAATTTGTTGTCAGATACGGCAAAAGCGGACTATGTAAAAGGCATCAAAGACGATTACGAAGAGATGCGTATTAAGCGCGCTGCAAATATGCGGGAAAAGAAAAGCTCAAGCCTTGCAGTATCGCGTGCTAACAAAGTGCCAGTTGACTGGACAAAGGATCTGCCCGTTAAGCCAGCAGTATTCGAGCAAGCAAAATCTAAAGATGGCTATACCATCGAGAAAGTAGATAATGGCGGCATTATTGTGCAATTCGATGATTACCCGTTAAGTGATCTCGAAGAACGTATTGACTGGGGGCCGTTCTTCAAAAGTTGGGAATTAGCTGGTCGTTTCCCAGATATTTTGACCGATGAAGTTGTCGGCGAAGAAGCCACCAAACTCTTCGAAGAAGCCAAAGTCATGATGCGTAAAATCATTGATGAACAATGGGTTCAAGCCAAAGCAGTCATTGGTTTCTTCCCAGCCAACTCAGTGAATGATGACGATATCGAACTGTATACCAGTGAGTCCCGTGATGATGTGAATATGACTCTACACCACATTCGTCAGCAATTAGATCGCGGTGGCAGACAGCCTAACTTCTGTTTAGCAGATTTTGTAGCACCCAAAGAGACAGGTGTAAAAGACTGGATAGGTGCATTCGCGGTTACTGCAGGTGTCGGTATTGAAGACCACCTTAAGAAGTATCGTGAAGAGCTTGATGACTACAGTGCAATCATGCTTGAAGCACTAGCTGACCGTTGTGCAGAAGCCATGGCGGAACGTATGCATGAACGAGTGAGAACTGAATTCTGGGGTTATATCTCAGATGAATCGCTGTCTAATGAAGAAATGATCAAAGAAAAATACCAAGGTATTCGTCCCGCCCCTGGTTATCCAGCATGCCCAGACCACACCGAGAAAGGTTTGTTGTGGGAGTTGCTTCAGGTTGAAGAGCGTATCGGTATGAAGATCACTGAGTCGTTCGCAATGTATCCAGCATCTTCGGTATCAGGTTGGTACTTCTCGCATCCGGAAAGCCGCTATTTTGGTACAGGTAAGATCCAACGCGATCAAGTTGATGATTATGCAAAACGCAAAGGTATGAGTATCAAAGAAACAGAAAAGTGGTTGTCTCCCATTCTTGGTTATTCACCAGATTAAAACGTGATTTTTGTGTTGGGGTTTCTTTGTCTCAGCGCAGAATCGGAATTATTGGTCGCAGTTGGTGCCTCATTAGATTGCGCTGTTGAAACATACAATAACGGCCACCATTCCATTCCTGGATAACCATCCCAAGGCATGCCGCTAACCGATAAGGCATAGTTTTTTCCCCTTTCGGGAGTTAAGGAAAATGTTGTGGAATCGCCGATGTTTTGCACAGAGTCAACGGTGACTTCTTTCGCATTGCTTACTTGAATATTATCAATAAGGAAACTGACGATTGCACTCGTACTATCGTATCTTCTGCCGGAAGCGAGGAAACTCGCTCTGAATTTAGCGAGTTTCCCTTCATATTTTGAGAGTGATGCCGTATGTTGGGAAAAGCTTGTCTCTAAAGGGGTGAAGTCTGAGCTTACTCCTGAAATAGAATAAATATTACTCCAGCTTGTTCCGTCATCAGTGCTAATTTGCATTGCCGCAGTTTGATTGGGGAAAGCATAGCCTAGCTTTGATTCAAAACTAATTTCACTGTTAGGTGCTATTACATAGGTTTCAGGTAACTCTACGTACTGAGTGGTCAATGAAGGAGCGAGTAAATAGACGCTAGAACCGTTGACTCCAGAACTTGAGGATATTAAAGAATAGTTATCTCCAGTGCCATCTACAATGCTTGCTCCCTTATCTTCAGCATCATGTGTTTTGTTGGCATCAGCGATTTCCATGATACGGAGCAGATAGTTTTCAGCGATGGCGGTGGTGTTAAAGATATAACTTGTTGCTACACCAGCGTTAGGTGTAGCGTCTCCGGAAATAATGGCTTTCTCTTCGCCAGATAAGCCTGTAGCGGGGTCAAAAACAGTAACGGGATATTCGAAATCCTGATAGGTTCCGTTAATCATTACATTGCTGATGGATACCGTATAGCGACTGTCATTATCTGGCTGAGGCCATGTACCCGATGCTTCCTTATCATGGGGACGCCATACGATGGTATTTTCACCAAGATTATTTACTAGTGTTTCAACAGTAACGGGCACATCGCTTCCATTTTGTGACATCGTAACTGTGGTATTGGAGAAGTCTGCATTCGGATAGGAGAATGACCAACGTGCGGGGACAACTTGATAAGGGTTAAACCCTTTAGTAGGCCACGCTACAAAGTGATCACGAGTAGTGGGGCGTTCGCTATGGCTATTTCCATCGAAAACCCACAGCGCATTGGCGGTACTATTACCACTGCCTGAGGGGACATCTCCCGTTCCAATTTTTTGCAGTTGAGGAAGAATAATCCAGCGGCGGTGTCCGACGGTAGTATTATTAGGGCCGTTGTCCCGCATCTGGCTTGCTATGGCATTCCACCCATAATTTCCTAATGACAGGTTTGATTTACTAGCGGCCTCATGACCATCTGTCGTATAACAATTCCATGTGTTGGGAGGGTAATGGCTCAGTGTCTTGTTTCTACTCATCATGAATGCAGCTTGTTGGGCTTTTGCACTCAATGCGGGATCAAGAGTAATATTGGCAGGAACTCCCACCATTGCACGAAAGTAATTCACTCGGGTTAAGACAGAGTTCTTAAACTTGCTACTGGTTGTTCCTGGCTTGCAAGATGCGTAATCACCTGTCCATTCAATGGGTGTGTTTAGCGATGCGAGGAAAACGCTGTTGTAAAAAGCGCGAACAAGTTGTCGATTACTGGTTTCAATTGTCCAGTTGCCGGTATTGGTGGTTGGAACCAGTTGTTCATACATGGAAGATTCGCCGCTTTTTTTATAGTGGGTGAGCTCATCTAGTGAGTGATTTAAGCTTGTTTTTAGAATGTCATCATGGTTAATGGTGCTAGAGTTTGTCATAGAGACAGAGCGTGCAATTGAGCTTCCGCACAATA
>CACVAY010000076.1 GCA_902727985.1 uncultured Thiotrichaceae bacterium
CCCGAACTCAGAAGTGAAACGTGTCATCGCCGATGGTAGTGTGGGGTTTCCCCATGTGAGAGTAGGTCATTACCAAGATTAAATACTAAGCCCTGACTTGCGTCAGGGCTTTTTTATGCCTGCAATATTTATCGTTACTCTCTGAGTTTGAACAGTTTGTAATGCATTTCGTTGGGATTACTGCTCTGTGGACTGATAAAATATCTCAATTTTATCGTGTTCAAATAGAGGATTATTCATGTCAGAATTTAAGAATGCAACCGTATCAAAGCTTGGAAACGTATACTTCGACGGTAAATGCATTAGTCATAATGTAACGCTAGAGGATGGTATGAAGAAAAGCATTGGTGTGATTCTGCCTTCATCGTTGAGGTTTAATACGGGGACGCCAGAGGTTATGGAATTACTCAAAGGAAAATGTAAAGTTAAATTTGCTGGAACAGATGATTGGAAGGATTATGCTGAAGGAGAATCGTTTTCAGTCGATGGAGATTCTACCTTTGATATAAAGACGGTAGAAGAGCTCCATTATGTTTGTCATTACGGATAAGGAATAAGGCTAAGTTTGAGGTCCAGAGTATGTTTTTGTAGAACTAGAGTCGTCAGCAGCTTTTTCATCGTTACCTAAAGCCTTTTTCATCCGAGATAAAAAACCACTTCTTTTAGGTTCTTCAATGGATGTGATGTTGGTAGCCTTCTCAATGCTTAGCACTTCTTTAACCAGAGGTACTGTCTTTGGCTGTTGATTTAGGTGTTCAGGAATTACCACATCCTTATAAGCGATGCTGGGTTTAATTTTTTGTGGCTGACGATCATATTCACCCTTGAGGTACTTCTTGGCGATGATTTTCGACGTCATACGAACAAATGGAAAATTGACTTTCTGTTCTGTGCGTAAGATAAAAATAGTTGATTCATCGAAGAGATAAGTAATCAGATTGTCGCCATTTTCTAATGAGAAGATCATCTCATTAAAGGAACGATTGATACTCTCTGCAACAGAGAAATATTGCTCAACAAAATCCAAAACACTTGATATTTCATGAGCCTCCTTTGCAGAAAAAGTATCGATATCAGGGTGTCCATCAGAATGCAAAAATGCACCTTTCAAGCCTGTTATTTTAGCTAAGTCTTTTGCTAAATTGCTCATGCCTGATCCTTCAATATCGCTTCTACTTTTTTACAAAGCTCAGAGGGGGCAGAACGTTTTTCAGAGCATATGGCAATAGTTGCATCGGAATCTTTTAGCAGGATAAGGTTTTCCTCCCCAGGTCCTTTTATAACAATTCTGTTGATGACACCCAGCTCTGATTGTTCTGTAATGGTTTCATTCATCCCAGCAACAAAAGAGATGTACTCAGTAAGCTGATCATCATCAATAGATGAATATAATGCCTCTCCATATTCATCAATATGTAGAAGACCTGTTACGGTGGGTAAATTACAGAGGGACTGAAGTCCATTTGCATCAATACTCATATCACTCTCACTTGTTTGGGTTGCTTCAGTATTTATGACTTAGGTACTGGAAAAGCAATGTGTATGGGGGTTACAGCTTCTGACAACTGTAAGTATTTTTACTGGTGGGGCAAACCATTCCAATTGAATTAGTATAGGTAAGAGCGAATGAAAAATCAGAAGAGAATTTATTAAGATTTCAAATGAATAGGAATAGTTTTGGGAGTTAGATGCGCATTGGTCAAGGCACTTTCGATAAAGTAAGGAGAAATGGCGGGCTCTCTTACGGGTTCCTCAAACCAGTACTGCATTGCCTCCTCAAGCCCAATACCATGCATATAGTTATACAGTGCCCTCTTTAACCCTCTACCTAACATTTCATGATTTGTAGTTACTGAGTCTGTGTAAGGAATTTCGTTCTGTGCAAATTCCACCTCGGCTGGTGGGTGTAATGTAATACCGTATTTGTCAGGTTCGATTCCTACAGGACTATGGATGGTTGCAGCAAAACGGTGCCAATACGCGGATTGAAAACAATTGTTGAGCATGAGCTGACGTACATATTCGAGTGATAACACAGTTTCATCTTCTGTCTGGCTGGGGAAGCCATACATAAGGTAAGCATGTACCAATATTCCAGCATCTGTAAAACCTTTTGTCACACGAGCGACTTGTTCAACAGTGACGCCTTTTTTCATCAATCGTAGCAAACGATCAGAAGCCACCTCCAAGCCGCCGCTGATCGCTATACAGCCGGAATCAGCTAATAGCTGGCATTTTTCTGGCGTGAAGGTTTTCTCAAAACGGATGTTCCCCCACCAAGTGATAATGAGCCCTCGTTCAATTAATTTCTCTGCAAGGGCAAAAAGCACTTTGGGTGGTGCCGCCTCATCAACAAAATGGAAGCCAGTTTGACCGGTTTCAGCGATGAGGTTTTCGATACGCTCGATTAGGATATCGGCGCCTGCTTCATCATAACGTTCGATGTAGTCCAAGCTGATATCGCAGAAGCTACATTTAGACCAGTAGCAGCCATGTGCAACCGTTAATTTATTCCAGCGGCCATCACTCCAAATACGATGCATAGGGTTAAGCATCTCACAGAGTGATAGATAGCGGTCAATAGGCAACCCATCATAGCTTGGGGTACCAATATCTTTATGCCCAAAGTCTGTGGCAGTAGAATTGTTTTTGAAAACAACGCTATTATCTTCACAAATAAATGTTCGTACTAGAGATTCTGAAACACATTTTCCTGTTAAATAATCAAACAGAGAAAGTAACGGACGTTCCCCATCATCCAAGGAGATGAAATCTACAAATTCGAATATACGAGGCTCAGTTAAATTACGAAGCTCGGTATTGATATATCCCCCTCCCATAGCGATTTGAATATGAGGAGCAATCTGTTTGAGATGTTTTGCTATTTGTAAACCACCAAGCATATTGCCAGGAAAGGGGATGGTGATACCAACGAAATCAGGTTGTTCTTCTTCTAAGTATTGATCAACAAGTTGTTGAATAATACGTTCAGGTAAAAGTGGTTCCTGCTGCAAGCTTCTATACAAATCATCAAACTGGGGGTTTGATGAAGCAAGGCGTTCGCCATAGCGGGAAATTTCAAAATTAGGATCAACGCCATCATGAATAACATCGACTAAATCATCGATAAATAAAGTGGCAAGATATTTGGCTTTATCTTGTGTACCAAGATCACCGAAAGCCCACTGCATGATATTACCGGCAACGGCTTCCATATCTTCAAGGTTTTTAAACTTAGCGCCTTCTGGAAGAAACTGCCGAGAGCTAATGCGTAAAGCGAGACTTGGATCTTTACCCTGCAAGAACCGAATGACAGGATCGATAACGGTTAGGTAACGCTCTGCATCTGCAAAGAAATGATAAATGGAGTCTGGTAATTCATCATCGTCAATATCTGCATAATTGTCCTCAATGATTTCTAGAATTTCTTCAAGCCCTTGCTTTGAAAGTAGTTCCAAAAATAACTCAAGTGCCAAATCTCTTTGTGCTACATCGTAACCTTGTTCTCGTAAAAAACCTGTCAAATACGCCGTAGCAGGATACGGTGTGTTGAGTTGTGTCATGGGTGGTGTGAGCAACAAGATTTTCATTGAGCAGTTTAATCAAAAAAGATAAACAGCGATTGTAGCGGAAGAGGATGGGCTCGTCCTATTCTTTAAACAGAGACTTCGGAAATCAGTTCATCAGGCGAAGAAAAAATAGTTAATTTTTTTGTTTAGCAAGTGCATGGCGTAAGGCTTGTGCTTCACCAGTCTTTGACAAGATGATTTTATTATCGCGCACACTAATTCCGAGTTGTTCAAAACTGCTTTGATAATCCGGGAATGTACGGCCATCAATAATGCGATTGTATTCATCACTGAAGATGCTGCTGTTACTCAGTTCATCCAATTTTGGAATAAGCCTATGAAGTGGCCAATATCTGTCAGCCCCTAAACAGCACTCTTTGAACTTCAGCCAAGTATTATCCAATGATTGTTTACCATGGCTAGATTGATGTAAGCGGACATCAACATTCAAAAAGTATGCCGCTCCCCCCCAATACACATGCATGAAACTTCGATTTTTTCGCATAGCAGCACTTGCTTGTTTCAGGGTAAGCCCTGTACGTTTTTGGTTTTTTATGCCACGTTGGAAACCATTATAAAGCTTTTGAAAGGCTAGTTGTTCTGTCATTGAGCCATACCGTGAGCGTAGAATATTCTGGTAATAACTGGCTAAGCCTTCACCAAACCAGGAATTTCCCCTACCGGGGTAGGGGTGAAACAGGTGACTAAACTCATGTGGAGCTGTCCAATCATCTAAGAAGTCTTGTTGTGAAAAGTTTGGATTAACATGGAAATTGATTTTATATTCCCCGTTTTTCCAGACTTCGCCCCAGGGAACCGGCTCGGATGTGCGAGAACTTGTGTAGATATGTATATTGCTTTGCTTGACGGGGAATTCACCATACAAGGTTGTCATGGTATTGGCCGTGGCACCTAACCATTTCAATAGCTTTTGCTTTTGTTGGGAGGTGAATGAGGATTCAAAATGCACATTGATGGTTGACGAGCCAATGTGAAGCTCTGTCATATTTGACTGTGGGAGTGCTACCGTCACGTTAAGAGGTAGTAATGAGAGCAGTAGTAAAGCCATTGAGCGGATTATCATCATTAAGCCATCCATTGTGTGCTTATCAGTGAATAGTAGTACAAATCGGGTCTTATCCATTTTCTTAGTTTAGGCTTTAATGTGGGATCCTGTAAAATTAGAAGTACCATCAGTCAACTGTATACGCGTTAATCATCGAAATGGATTTATTTAACAATATTATTGCAGAGCCTATTAATCTCTTACCACATGATGGCATTGCAAATTACTATGGCTCAGTATTCTCCATGTCGGAAGCTGATGAGTATTTTCGGATATTGTTAGAAACGATTTCATGGAAAAATGATGAAGCTATTATCTATGGCAAGCGCATTGTTACCAAACGCAAGGTAGCGTGGTATGCGGATAGACCCTTTCAGTACACCTATTCAAAAACCACCAAGACCGCTTTGCCATGGACAAAAGAGCTATTGGCGCTAAAAGCACGCGTGGAACAAAAATCCGGAGAGCACTATAACG
>CACVAY010000077.1 GCA_902727985.1 uncultured Thiotrichaceae bacterium
ACTTCTGCAAAGGTTGTATAGAGTTTGTCGATTTCCAAGATCGCAATATGAACTGGCGGAACTAACGACATCATTCGTGGTTCTTCAGCATCTGGCCACAGTATTAATGTCCCAGTTTCTGCAATGCCACCTAAACTTGAGGTAATCCCCGCATCCGTTTGGTAGAACATTTCCTGTTTCCACTCTTCGATATCTTGATCATAGAGAGACAATTCAGGAAAGGATGTTTCACTATCGGCTAGTTGCTTAATATCATCTCCCCATTGTGCATCGGGAGCATATAGCAAATTACCAATGCTTTTTTCTTCACACACCTTACTAAGCACTGATGTCCATGGTTCCTTATCGCATCGATATACCTCGGCACGTACTGCTTCCATGCGCAGGGTAAATTTACCAATGCGTTCTTCCATATCCCAATCATGAACACTAATGTGCGCACGATTTAGTGGATCAGTCTGCGCTGCACCGGCCTGTTTTATACGCGCGAGAATATTACTTTTTGCATCACTCATGATCAATGCCCTCTTCTTTTGCTAGCTGATGCAATGATTTTTCAGCCAGTTTCGGTGCTGATCGAACACGCGTCCATGCGCCTAATTTATTGGGTATCAAGCCACGCATTTTGCTTGCTGCATTCGTACCAAAACGATACATGCCGGGCGAGCTATGCGCCTTTGCCCACCCCTTCCAGATCATCGCCTCACTAGTTTTGCGTCGTGAGCCAGCACCGGTCACTGAACTCTCGTCCTTTCGATTACCTTCATAACGCAATCGGTTAATGAGTTTGGGTAGCGGAATACGTACCGGACACACTTCACCACAGGCTCCACACAGGCTAGAGGCTTGTGTGAGTTCGCCATGTGCTTGCAAGCCCTTTTCTTTTTGTGGCTCAAGAACAGTACCAATTGGGCCTGGGTAAACCGTGCCATAAGCATGCCCCCCAACTCGTACATAAACAGGACAATGATTCATGCACGCACCGCAACGAATACAACGCAATGTTGCGATTAATTCTGGATCGCCATAGATCTTGGAACGCCCGTTATCGAGCAGTACCAAATGTACTTCTTTTGGACCGTCTTTTTCACCATCTTTGCGTGGCGAGGTGATCATATTGAAGTAGGTGGTGATGGGCTGACCTGTCGCAGATCGTGTAAGAATACTGAGCAGAGGCGGCACGTCTTCCAACATCTCAACGACCTTCTCGATACCCGTCACCGCAATATGTACCGGTGGCACAGTCGTGCTCATGCGGCCATTCCCTTCATTCTCCACCAAACAAATCGTACCTGTTTCTGCGACTGCAAAGTTCACACCAGAAAGCCCAATGGGTGCGCTGTAAAATTTATCGCGCAAGATAGTTCGGGCATTCTTGGTGAGATCGTCAATATCATCAGAATATGGAATGTCAGGGAATTTCTCTTTGAACAGTTTTGCGACTTGATAGCGGTCTTTATGAATTGCCGGAGCAACAATATGCGAAGGTGGCTCTTCGGCTAGTTGCAGAATAAATTCACCTAAATCTGACTCCAGACATTCAATCCCCTGTTCTTCCAAGTAATGGTTCATGCCCATTTCTTCGGAGACCATCGACTTGCCTTTTACAATGCTTTTCGCATCATGTTGCTGTGCAATCTTCAGCACGATGTCATTGGCTTGTTCGGTGGTTTCTGCCCAATGCACCTGGATACCATTTTCAATACATTTGGCTTCCAGCTTCTCTAACATCTCGGGTAAACGTGACAAACTGTTTGCACGAATAGCCATGGACTGTGTGCGTAAGTTTTCTAAGGCTTCGGCATCGTCAAACATGTCCAAACGACGCCTCATTAAACCATCCATTGCTGAACGGAAATTCTTGCGTACACGGTCATTTTTTAAAGCATCAACAACGCGTACTTTGAATTCGGGATGCTCGAAAGCCACTCTGGTTTCTGTATCATTTTCCATGACTTCGCTCCCATAAAAAATTAGCGATATGTTGAGATTCTGGGCCATCACCTTGATACTCGAAAGCACCCGAGATATTCATCAGGCATCCTGCATCCTGGCTCACTAAGACCTGCGCTCCCGTATCACGAATGGCTGCTGTTTTGTCTTCAACCATCGCCGCAGAAATTTCAGGCTGCTTGACCGCAAACGTTCCACCAAACCCACAACATTCTGCTTTGTATTCCTGCGCCAAAACAGTCACATTTTCTAGCTGTCCTACGAGCTGTTCAATCTTATCTGCCACACCCATTTCGCGACGGGCTGAGCAAGACGTATGAATAGCCACGTCTACAGGTTCACCAAGGTCATCCAATTGGATATTCAACACGTCGACTAGAAACTCTGTCAGCTCCCAAACGCGACCGGCTACCGCATTGGCTTTTTCCTCTAAGACTGTGCCTTCAAACAACTCAGGATAATGATGTTTCATCATGCCAGCACAAGAGCCTGAGGGAACAACGATGGGAATATCCAAATCAAATAATGCCAATTGTTTTTCCGCCACTTGCCTTGCTTCATCTCGATAACCGGAGTTCCAGGCCGGTTGCCCACAACACGTTTGGTCTTGTGGAAAAATCACACGTACACCTTCTCGCTGAATGAGCTGCATGGCTGACATACCAGCTTGCGGATACATCAAATCAATCAGGCATGTACCAAAAAAATAAATACTCTCAGGAGACTGTTTTTCCATGATTACCTTCCGAATGAAGTTAAACGGCGCATTGAGCGCACTTTACGCGCTTCTTCTTCATCAATTTTTTTAAGTGATTCCTCGACGAAGGTTAGATGCTCTTGTACTGCAAGACGGGCTTTTTCAGGTTCGCCATCCAAGATTGCCTGCATGAGTGTTTCATGTTGATCACTTAAGGGATCAAACACACGGTGGATGGTGTAAAGCTTATCAAGATTATGTGAAATACTGTTCTGCACCAGTGCGAATAAACCCTGCATGATGTGTAACAACACAAGATTATGCGATGCCTCGACAATGGAGAGATGAAAGGCGGCATCCGCACGGGCTTCATCCATAGGATCTTCACTGCCATGCAAGCTAATCATGGTATCGAAACACTTTTTGATACGCGCTTTGTCTTCCTCGGTTGCCCGAAGTGCAGCATAAAAAGCCGCATTGCCTTCTAAGGCATGACGAATCTCCAACACATCAAAACGATATTCCGGGTTCTCACGAAACAAGGCGAGCATGGGGTTGCTTAAATCCATCGCAGTCGTATTTTTGACAAAAGTACCGCCTCCAGGTTTGGAACACAGCATGCCCTTACTACTCAACATTTGAATAGCTTCACGTAATGAGGGACGAGAAACTTCAAGCTGTTCGGCAAGCTTTCGTTCTGCAGGAAAACGGTCACCCGCTTGCATATTACCCTCTACAATCATGACCTCTAGCCTTTCAGCAACCTGCTCAGCAATTCTTGGCTTTTTCATGCTTCCTTTTTTGGTCTTACCAATTTAACCAATAGTCTAGTGCGTCTTCAAAAAAAATGCAATCACTCTTACTGAATCATTAAACCTCGGAAGACATAACTCTATCAGCATTTTTTAATATGTTTGACAAACAGGTCGGTTATGCATAAGAATAATTGGCCTTACCAATATAGCGAAAAAGCTTTGCTATAGCTTATATTGGTAATACCAATTTGAAGTCATTCCATTATGGAGGAGATAATATGTTTCAAAAATTAAACCGTGTAGCCCTATCGGTGGCCGTAGCTACCGCGTTGTTTGCATCGACAACCGCAGTTGCAAAAGAAAAGAAAGTCCTACTGAAAGTCCCTGTTTACTTTGGTACACACCTTGAAGGCCTAGGCAGTACGCCTAAGTGGTTGGCAGAACAAGTCAACAAAGCCAGCGGCGGTTCAGTTAAAGTGAAAATCTATGAGCCTGGCAAGCTTATTCCTCCAAAAGAAATTCTCGAAGCGGTGAACAAAGGCCAAGTTAATGCTGGCTTTACCACTCCAGGTTACAACACAGGCCAACTCGGCAATGCTGGCGCAATCTTCTCTGCTGTTCCATTTGGTCCTGATGCTACAGAATATCTGGCATGGCTTTACTATGGTGATGGTCTGAAGCTTTGGCGTGAGATGTATGCCAAGAAAAACATGAATATTCATGCTATTCCTTGTAGCGTTATTGCTCCTGAAACGTCAGGCTGGTTCTCAAAGCCGATTGATAAGCCAGAAGACCTCAAAGGTCTACGTATGCGCTTCTTTGGCTTAGGTGCACTGGTTATGGAAAAGCTGGGGGTTTCAACCAGCTTACTACCGTCTAAAGAAATCTTCCCCGCCTTGGAAAAAGGGGCAATCGATGCGACTGAATTCTCAATGCCCGCTATCGACAAGCGCCTTGGCTTCCACAAAATTCTTAAATACAACTACTTCCCAGGTTGGCATCAGCCTGCAACCTTCTTCGAACTGATCATCAATGGTGATACGTGGAAAGGCATGAGTGAAGCGCAGCAACAAACGGTTGAAATGGGTTGTAAAGCAGCGATGCTTGATGGGTTGGCGTTCGGTGAAGCGATTCAGTTCCCTGCGATGAAAGAGAACCTGGAAAAGAACGGTGTTGAAAATCGTTACTGGTCTAAGGAAATGCTCGATACGTTCAAAGCGAAATGGGAAGAAGTTGCATCGGAAGAATCTGCTAAAGATGCGGAATTCAAAGCCATCTACGAGAACTTACAAGCATTCCGTAAGGACTATGCAGTATGGAGTGAGTGGGGCTTCTTACCACGTCCTGGCACGATTCGTGTAGAAAAATAATCTCGCTATTACTGGCTTAATGATCGGAGTTGAAGGCTAATAGAGCCTTCAACTCTTTCACAGAGAACACGACAGCCATTTTCTATTTACCTCATCTGATATTTCAGGAGGCTCTAACATGAACACCTCTTACGAACCAGAATATCAAATTCCCATTGTCGATTTTTTGAATGGTATCGTGCGATCAGTCGGACATATCGCGGCATGGGCAAACATTATTCTCATTGGCATTATTTTGACACAAGTGGTTTTGCGTTACGGCTTTAACAGCGGCATGGTTCCTCTGGAAGAACTCATGTGGCACCTTTACGCGGTTGCACTGATGTTTGGCTTAAGTTACGCAATCACCAATGACACTCATATCCGAGTGGACCTTTTTCATATGAATATGTCGGCTAAGAAACGACATATCATCGAAATATTCGGCATCCTGTTTTTACTGATGCCCTTTGTATGGGTTATTTTCCACCATAGCCTGGGCTGGGTTGCCCATTCTTTTGCCGTTGGAGAGTCCTCACAAAACCCTACCGGGCTTCCGTATCGATGGATTATTAAATCGGTTATTCCCATTTCCTTCTTCATGATTTTTATTGCAGCACTTGCGCGTTTAATTCGTTCCGTTTTGTTGCTCCGTCATAAAGGCATCGAAAACGAACCCGACATTTCGGGGCGCGTTTCCATGCTCAAACACCTCTTTACCGTGAGTTCAATCGACAACAATAAAAAGGGAGATACATAATGGAAATCAATACGATTTTAGTGATTGGGATGTTCGTTAGCTTCATCCTGTTATTGTTCACCGGGTTTCCCGTTGCTTGGGTTTTAGGTGGTGTTGCGATTCTTTTTGCGGGTATTGGCTTCATCTCTGATATTTATTTTGACTCGGTGACGGGGCTGGATTACTCCACACTCGGTCTCTCTGTCGGACGAATATTTGGCATTATGGACAACTGGGTGCTAGTTGCCCTACCCATGTTTATTTTTATGGGCCTCATGCTGGACAAATCAGGTGTTGCTGAACGCATGATGCATTCCATGCAAAAGCTGTTTGGCAATGTCCGCGGTGGTTTGGCAGTCACCGTAACCTTAATCGGCATTATTTTAGCCGCTTCTACCGGTATTATCGGCGCATCAGTCGTACTTCTCGGTGTGATGTCTTTACCCGTAATGATGGCACAGAAATACAATAAATCACTCGCCTTAGGCACAGTAGCCAGTGCGGGTTGTCTAGGTATCCTCATCCCTCCGAGCATTATGCTCGTTATTATGGGTGATCAGCTGGGTATTTCGGTGGGTGACTTATTCATGGGAGCGGTATTCCCTGGATTAATCCTCGGCTTCCTCTACATGACTTATATCATTATCTATAGTTTACTCCGCCCTGAACATGCACCTTTACCCCCTCGTGCTGAAAAAACAGATTGGAAAGTCATTCGCCAAGTTTTTCTAGATATCCTCCCTCCTGCAGGCTTGATTCTTGCCGTACTGGGTTCAATATTTGCGGGTATCGCAACCGTGACGGAGGCGTCAGGTATCGGTGCAGTAGGGGCGCTGATTCTTGCGCTTGGTTATCGTAAACTCAGCTTTTCTGTATTGAAAGAAGTCGTGTTGAATACCTTCAATACATCAGCCTATATCTTCGCTATTTTTGTCGGTGCAACCGTCTTTGCCTTAGTCCTTCGCGAGTTAGGTGGAGATGAGCTCATTGAGTCTGTGCTAACGGGCTTACCATTTGGCCCTTACGGCATTATCGCCTTTATTCTGCTGGTGGTTTTCTTACTCGGTTTCTTCCTCGACTGGATTGAAATCAGCCTCATTATTCTGCCTTTGCTTGGCCCTGTTGTTAGCGCCTTAGGCTTGGATATTAACGGTTATGGTGTCGTCGATAGCCCTGAGTTAGTTTGGTTCGCGTTATTGGTTGCCGTCACCTTGCAAACCTCGTTCTTAACACCCCCCGTTGGGTTTGCTCTGTTCTATCTGAAAGGTGTTTGTCCACCTGAAATCAAGCTACGACACATCTACAAAGGCGTGGCTCCCTTTGTTGTTCTGCAGCTCATTGGCCTGTTGCTGGTTGCCCTCTTCCCAGCACTCGTCACATGGCTGCCTGCCGTGGCATACGGTAATTAGGCCTCCCCATGTCGGAGTAACGGATCATGGTTATTCCGACATTTTTCTTTCCTTACAACAAATACAATGCCAAAAACATGAATAGCACATACCCAGCATTCCAACGTGACGTACTTCACCTCATCCCCTCAACAAGGGTCTTCGATGATCCTTTGCATTGCTTAACCTATGGCACCGATGCCAGCTTTTATCGACTTATTCCCAAGCTGGTCATTAAAGTAGAAAACGAAGCTGAAGTTGTTTCTATCCTAACACTCGCTGCCACACATAAACTTCCAGTCACCTTTAGAGCGGCTGGTACCTCTTTATCAGGTCAAGCCATCACCGAT
Source organism: uncultured Thiotrichaceae bacterium (assembly GCA_902727985.1). Classification (GTDB taxonomy): domain Bacteria; phylum Pseudomonadota; class Gammaproteobacteria; order Thiotrichales; family Thiotrichaceae; genus HyVt-477. The sequence goes on from CACVAY010000077.1 coordinate 7,232, forward strand.
TCTATTTTGGTACTGCTGTCGGGCGAGACATGGCGACACTATGAAATTCGACAGAATGGCAAAGAAATCAGTCTCCAACCTGGCATTATTGGAGAACAGGTCAATCATTTATTAGCTCCCTATTCGCGAAAAATTGGCCCCGATCCTGCATCAATCGCCACCGCAAAAATTGGCGGAATTGCAGCGAATAATGCAAGCGGTATGTGCTGTGGTACCGCTCAAAACAGCTATCAAACCCTTGCTGGAATGCGTATTGTCTTTGCAGATGGTGCGATACTGGATACGCGTGATCAAATGAGTATCCAAGAATTTCTGGACACTCATTCTGAGCTCGTTAATGCCATATCTGCGCTTAGGCAACAGGTTCGTGACACTCCCACATTAGCAGATAAAATTCGCCATAAGTTTCGCTTAAAAAATACCACGGGCTATAGCCTCAACGCACTTACTGATTTTGATGACCCGATCGACATTATCCAACATCTCATGATTGGCTCAGAAGGTACGCTGGGATTCATCTCGGAAATCAACTATAAAACGGTCATCGAACATGCCCATAAAGCTACTGCATTAGTCTTATTCGCTGATATTGAAGTCGCTTGCAAGGCAGTCGCTAATCTCAAATCCTGCCCAGTGACCGCCGTTGAACTCATGGATAGGGCGGGCCTACGCTCAGTACAGGAAAAGCCAGGCATGCCATCGGTTTTAAAAAACCTTGATAATGAAGCGGCCGCTTTATTAATTGATATACGTGCCGAAGAAGAAACGCAACTCCAGCAACAAACCGATGAGGTACTGGCTGTTTTAGAACAAACACCCCCCATCCATACTCCGCAATTCACGAGCAACAAAGATGAATACGCCAGGCTTTGGAATATTCGCAAGGGGCTATTCCCCGCAGTCGGTGCGGTTCGTGAAATAGGCACGACGGTTATTATTGAAGACGTTGCATTTCCTGTTCCCTCGCTTGCTGAAGGTACGCGTGAATTGCAACAGCTCTTTAAAAAATACCATTATGACGAAGCACTGATTTTTGGACATGCACTCGAGGGCAACCTGCACTTTGTCTTTACCCAGGATTTCAGTACAGACAGCGAAGTAAAACGCTACGAGAGCCTTATGCATGATGTTGCTATCTTAGTGACTGAACGCTTTGGTGGCTCGCTGAAAGCCGAGCATGGAACGGGGCGAAATATGGCGCCTTTCGTTGAAATGGAATGGGGCTCAGACGCCTATCAGTTGATGCAGAAAATCAAACAGATTTTTGATCCTGACAATCTATTGAACCCTGGCGTGATCTTAAATGATGATGCTGATATTCATTTAAAAAACCTCAAACCCATGCCAGCAGCTGACCCCTTAATTGATCGCTGTATTGAATGCGGCTTTTGTGAACCCATCTGTCCATCTCGGAACCTCACACTCTCCCCTCGCCAACGTATTGTTGCTACGCGTGAAATGGCACGTTTAAAAACCACACAAGATCATCCTGAGCGTTTGGCACATTTTGAAAAAGCCTTTCGTTATGAAGGCATTGATACCTGTGCAATTGATGGTTTATGCGCAACCCGTTGTCCAGTGGGCATTGATACAGGAGAACTCACTCGAAAACTACGCTCGCAAATACGCGGTAATGCCGCGAAAAAAACCGCAACCACTATCCAGAAAATCTTCTCTCCTATCACAGCAACAACGCGTGTTGGCTTAGGAACAACGACATTAGCCAATCGGATATTGGGAGAGAAAAAGTTTGATAAGGTCGCTAAAACCCTTCATAAAATTAGCGCGGAACACATCCCGTATTTACACCCATACACCCCTAAAGCGGCTTCACATCCCGTTAAAGCAGTTACCCAAGGCAGTAACGGAAAAGTTGTTTATTTCCCCTCATGCGCCAGTCGCAGTATGGGCGTTGCTAACAATGACGATACACCTCAAGACCTGCATCAAACCATCAATACATTACTTGAAAAATCTGATTACCAAAGCATCGTTCCTGAAAAAGTTGATCAACTGTGTTGCGGTATGCCCTTTGCCAGTAAGGGACTCCTAGACACGGCAAATACCGCCATCAAACAATTGGAAGAGAGATTATGGGAAGCTTCAGAACAAGGTTTATATCCGATTCTTTGTGACACTAGCCCTTGCACCTTACGCATGATTGAACAGTTCACACGCCCTTTAAAAATTTACGAAACAGCGGGCTTTATTCATCAATTCCTCATGCCACACCTGACCGTAAAACAACGTAAAAAAAGCATTGCCTTACATGTCACCTGTAGCAGTCGAAAAATGGGGCTCGATAAGGTACTGCTCGATATCTCGGAACAACTCGCCGAAGTTGTTACTGTTCCTGAAGATCAAGGTTGTTGTGGCTTTGCTGGCGACAAAGGTTTTACCACCCCAGAGTTAAACGCCTCTGCTCTTAAAAGATTGAAAGAGCAACTACCTGATAATTGTGAAGCAGGATATAGCAATAGTCGTACTTGCGAAATTGGGCTATCACTCCATAGTGGCAAACACTATCGTTCTATTGCTTATCTAGTGAATGAATGTTGTTAAAAATTATCCCCTCCCTTCCTTCACGCAAGCCATTAGCTTTAGCCAATAAATCTGCGGCGACTTATTGCTATACAAATTAAAATTAGCCTATACTCTCGAAACCTATAGACGTACATATGCTTTTAATGCAGACATCATCCGCACATCGCTGGCTTAGCCTGTTGCTCAGTAGCTTATTGCTATTGCAAGCATTGTGGGTAGTTACGGATGCACATGGCTTGATGGAAGATCACGCTGCGAATGCAGATATGCATCACGTCGATATGTTGCATGAACACGGACATATTACTTCGCACCAGCATGATGCAGCTGGCGATTCATCGCACGATGATACTGAAATTTCTCAACACTGTTGTCATGCAAATAGCGTAACTGCAGCACCTTCGCAAATCATTAATAGCTCATTTAAAGCACCATCCGCAACACAACACTTTATATTTCCCCTCGAGATTTATCACGACCCTCTTCAGAACCCACTGTATCGCCCACCAATAGCCTAAGTATTTTCACAAAATTCATTTAAATTTTTTAAAAACCTAATACTTAGGACGAAACAATGAAGCATTATATTCTGACTACTGCCTTGGCAATAGCCATAACTGGGTGTGCGACAACACCTAGCACAAGCTCGGTTAATAACATTCTTATTGAATCAACCAGGCATTCTCCTGTTGCTTTTCACAATGTAAGAGTTGAGCAACACGCCAATGGTAAAAGTATCGTCAAAGGTGATTTAAAGCGCATCAGCCAAAAGCCAGTCCACTTTGGTCATATTGACTATCAACTACTGAAAAATGGGAAAACCATTGAGCAAGGAAAAATTGCATATGGTAGTGCTATTAAACGACGCTTAACATCTCGACACTCACCATTTAGCATTCCACTTACCCATCAATGGTCTCCTGAAAAGCAACAATTACGCTTACGTTGGGATCAAGCACAACATTCGGGGGGACAATAGTCATGTCATTTTCTACCCCCCAAATACTCTGCGGATATTTGTTGAGCATGAGTTTTCTTATATCGAGTCCAATGCTTCAAGCAGGAGCGGGGCACGATCACGGACATGAAAACGAAGCAGCCCCTGTACTATCGACAGCACCTCGTTTGGCAATGGAGTCCAATCAGTTTGAATTAGTCATTGTACGAGAATCACATGGGCTACTGCTTTATCTGGATGATTTTGCCAACAATACACCACTCACTACCGCTTCCATCGATTTGGAAATTAATGGTCAATCAGTATCAACAGAGAATACCCAGAAAGGGACTTATCATGCCCATTTGGAGACGCCACTGGCTGACGGTGAACACTCCGTTATGGCAACGATTATTGCTAACAATGCTAGCGACTTATTAGTGGATGAATGGGATATTCACCATGATAATGCCAGCAATATGGAAAGTGCCTCTATTGAAACTACCCCCTTGCAAAAACTACTGCCGCTTTGGCTGGGGATTGGTTCTGGTATGGGCATTGTGTTGCTAAGTGCCTTTTGGCGGGATACGAAACACAAGGAGGCAAGCAATGAAACGATATAGTTTGCTAACCATTCTGGCACTTTACCTAGGATTGCTGCCAAGTGCCATACAAGCAGGTGCGGAACATGACCACGGTAATGATAATGAGCCAGCGCTTGTAAATGCCAATGCCCCCCAACGCTTACCTGATGGCCGAGTGTTTCTTCCCAAAAACACGCAACGCTTTATTCAAGTACGCACACAAATCGTTAACGTTCGGGATGTAGCAAAAACACGGCTATTGAATGGCACAATCATTCGTCAAACCAACGCTAAAGGTAAACTACTAGCACCTCAAAACGGACAATTCATCCTAAGTAGAGACTTGCCACAAATTGGTGATAGCGTAAAACAAGGACAACAATTTGGCACCATATCACTCAGTCAGGATGCGCAGGAGCAAACTAACCAAGCTGCCGCTCTTGCAGACCTGAAACAGCAATTGAAGCTAGCAAAACTGGAGAAAAGCCGCCTCAGTAAACTGGGTAACTTAATTCCGAAACAAGAAGTGGATGCAGCTGCCAATACAGTACAACGCATCAACGCTCAAATCTCGGCTTACCAAGGTGGACAACACACATCGCAAAGTCTGACCATACCGCAATCTGGTATCGTCAACGCTATCTATGTGAACCATCAGCAAAGCGTGCAAACGGGTGATTTATTGCTGGAGATTATCGACCCTAAACAGGTGATGTTAGAAGGCCTCAGCTATGATCCTTTACTGCCAACTTACATAACTTCGGCTAGTGTGAGCATTGATGAGAAAACGATTCCACTCCAGTATCAAGGTACCAATGGTGAATTACGCCAACAAGCCCTGCCACTACGATTCACGGCTATCAAAGATAAGTCCAATTATTTAACCAATGTACCTATAGGTTTGCCTGTGCAAATTGCTGTACAAACTCAACAGAAAATTGCGGGTATCCCAGTACCGATTCAATCGTTAGCAAAAAATGCAAGCAATCAAAGTATTGTTTGGATAAAGGTTGCACCTGAGCATTATCAACCACGTGAGGTTGTGTTCCAGCCTCTGGATGGTAAGCAGGTAGTGATTACTGCTGGGCTAAAAGGTGGCGAACGCGTTGTCACTGAAGCAACTACATTAATCAACCAGATTCGTTAGGAGAACAGCATGTTTGAAAAACTCTTGGCAGCGAGTCTGGGGAATCGTCTATTGGTACTTGTCGCCTGCTTATTGCTAATGGCTTACGGTGCCTTGGAATTAACCAAAACGCCCGTCGATGTGTTTCCTGATCTCAATCGCCCTACTGTTACCTTGATGACAGAAGCAGGCGGCATGGCACCAGAAGAAGTGGAACGACTGATCAGTTATCCATTAGAAACCGCCATGAACGGTTTGCCAAATATTGAATCAGTTCGCTCCGTTTCCAGCGCCGGTTTGTCATTTGTGTATTTGGTTTTTGATTGGGATACAGAAATTTATCGTGCTCGGCAAATGGTCAGTGAACGTTTAGGCACAATGGAAAGCAGCTTACCTGCTGACATCACCGTACACATGGGGCCTGTTTCATCGATTATGGGCGAGATCATGCTCATCGCGATTCCCCTAGATCAAGACAAAATTGACCCAATGGTAGTTCGTGAATATGCCGACTGGGTATTACGACCCCGCTTATTATCAATCAAAGGGGTATCACAAGTGATCCCGATTGGTGGTGAAGTCCGTCAGTATCAGGTTCAGCCTGATACACGTCGCATGACCGATTTAGATATTAGCCTTGATGAACTGGCGTCAGCCTTGGAGGGCTTTTCCAATAATACCTCTGGTGGTTTTCTGGAACGGCATGGTAGAGAATATTTGATTCGTCATATTGGTCGTACTACCAAACTGGAAGATTTACAACAGCTAGCCATTACCGCCAAAGATGGTCAAAGCATCCTGCTCAAGCAAATCGCAACCGTCACCTTTGCACCCAAAGTTAAACGTGGAGATGCTGGCTTCAATGGACAGCCCGCCGTTATTTTAGGCATCCAGAAACAACCCACTGCCGATACGATTAAACTCAGCAAACGTATTAATGAGGCTTTGGCAAGCATGAAAAGTAGCTTACCTACAGGAATGGCAGAGCCAAAAATCACTTTTCGCCAAGCTGATTTCATTCAATCATCAATCAGTAATCTTGAGCATAAACTGGTATTGGCTGCTGGCTTAGTCATGGTGATTTTATTCTTGTTTCTTGGGAATATTCGCACCACCCTTATTGCCTTACTTGCCATTCCACTATCAATTCTAACCACGGTATTGGTCTTTCGTTATTTCAATCTTTCTATCAATACAATGACCTTAGGTGGTTTAGCCATAGCGATCGGTGAACTGGTCGATGACGCCGTCGTCGGCGTGGAAAATGTGGTGCGACGCTTGCGAGAAAATCGCAAATCCAGTCAGCCTCTAACCCCTATGCGGATCATCTATAAAGCCACACTGGAGGTGCGTTCGGCAATCGTCTATGCCACGCTGATTATCATGCTGGTATTTGTACCGTTGTTTGCCTTACCCGGCATGGAAGGACGCCTGTTTGTGCCATTGGGGATTGCCTATATCACTGCGATTTTGGCATCAATGATTGTATCCATCACACTAACCCCCGTATTAGCCTTCTATTTATTGCCTTCCATGAAAAAACTGGAGCATGAAGAGCCGTGGTTAGTACGCAGTCTAAAATCAGGCTATGTGCGAGTATTACAGCTGGTATTGCGCTTTCCGCGAAGTGTGCTGACATTAGGTGTAACAGCAGTGTTACTCGCTGCCAGTGTTTTACCTTTTTTCCCAACCACCTTTTTACCCCCCTTCAATGAAGGCACCTTGTTGGTGAGTGCACGACTCAACCCTGGCGTAACACTCAATGAATCCACGCGCATTGCGTCACAGGCTGAAGTTCTACTGCAAGCTATTCCAGAAGTCACCCATGTTGGCCGCCGCTCCGGACGCGCTGAACTGGATGAACATGCCGAAGGCGTTTACAACAGTGAGCTGGATATTGGCCTACAAGAGTCCGAACGTCCTATGCAAGCCGTGTATTCCGACATTCGCCAGCGCCTCGCACCTTTACCCATCAATGTCAGTATCGGGCAGCCCATTTCCCATCGCATAGATCACATGTTATCGGGGGTACGCGCACAAATTGCGATCAAATTGTTTGGTGATGACCTTGATACCTTACGTTCACAAGCCGAACGACTGAGGCAGTCCTTGGAGAGCGTGGAAGGACTATCCGATTTGAATGTTGAAAAGCAGGTACTCGCACCACAAATCAAAATCTATGTAGATTATGCGGTAGCTGCCCAGTACGGTCTATCAGGGGCAAGCTTGTTACGTGAACTACAACTGCTGGTTGATGGTGTAACCATTAATGAAATCATTGATGGAAACCGTCGCTTCAGACTGGTTTTACGTTTACCCGAAGAAGAACGCGCAGCGGAACGTTTGCAAGATGTGTTAATCAGCACACCACTAGGGCAAGTACCGCTAAGCAAATTAGCCACCATTGAAGACAGCGACGGCCCTAATCAAATTACTCGTGACAATGGGCAACGACGCATTGTACTTTCCGCCAATGCACAAGATAGAGCCTTGTCTGAAGTTGTTGCTGACCTTCGTAAACGTATCGTCAATTTCCCTTTACCCGAAGGCTATTTCATTACCTTGGATGGCCAATTCGAAGCACAGGCACAAGCGAGCCAACGCATTGCTATTTTAGCGGCTATTGCAGCCTTACTGACTTTTTTGATTTTATACAGCCGTTATCAGTCTTCCCTGCTGGCAACCTTAATTATGGTAAATATTCCCTTTGCATTAGTGGGGAGCGTGATTGGTTTATGGCTATCGGGGCAGCCCTTATCTATTGCGGCTTTAATTGGCTTTATCACCTTAGCAGGCATTTCTACCCGCAACGGCATTCTGAAAGTCAGCCATTACATCAACTTGATGCGCTTCGAAAATGAACGATTTAATCATGCATTGATTATTCGCGGCTCATTAGAACGCTTATCACCCGTACTTATGACAGCATTGGTTGCCGCCTTTGCATTATTGCCTTTGCTATTTGAAGCAGAGCAAGCGGGTACAGAGATTTTGCATCCTGTAGCGGTGGTAATTTTCTCAGGCATGATCAGCTCAACCTTGCTCGACACCTTACTCACACCCGTCATGTTTTGGCTGTTTGCACATAAACCTGCAACAAAATTGGCAGAAACAGGAGAAACAGAAGTTATTTAACGATTGGAACCTACTCATTCATCCCTATCGAAAACAAGCATTGCTTATCGATTAGACTTTACAAAAATATAACTCATTTTTCGGAGACACCATGAAAACTTTACCCATCTTTTTATTCAGCAGCATATTTAGCCTTAGCCCATACATAATGGCTGAAGACCAACATGATCATGATCACGCAAGTTCAACAATGGTAGAACATGCAAAACAACACGGGCATCAACATGAAACCACCGAAACACATGATGCAGATGAGCACAAAGACCATCATCAGGAAAATCAGGAAAATGAAAATTCAGAGGCACATGAGCATCGTAAGCCCCATCATGGTGGTATTGTCTCTGAGTCACACCCCATTCACCATGAGCTGGCACACAAAGAAGGTATGCTCTTCCTCTACGCGGAAGGTTTACCCGAAGATAGTGATAAAGTCTCTGTACGCCTGACTATTTTAAGCGGTCAAGATAAACAGAACCTGGATATGCGAACCAGCGAAGATAACCATCATCGTTTTGACATCGAAGGTGAATTGCAAGCAGGTGATAAGGTTGTTGCATTGATCAAGATCGAAGATGAAAAGCCTCGTTTGGTAAAATTTGAAGTGCCGACCTCACAGTAATAGCGCAAAACTTTGCCCTCCCCCCCTCTGATGCTTTGGAAATCACAATAGACTGTATACGATTATTAAGCCCCTATAACCTTACAGACAGTGCTACTGTTTAAGGCAGGAAGTGCGGATTTATCACCGCCTAGCATAGTCCGTGCTTCCTCATTTTAATTAACGACTGTTGCCCACCACCTTACCTTCACCACAGGGGAAATCATGACTGACGAAATCAACCAAGCTGCACTGGATTATCACCGCCTCCCCACTCCTGGCAAACTAGAAATCAATCCTACTACCAGCATGTTAAATCAACACGAATTAGCCTTAGCGTATTCCCCTGGTGTTGCTGCAGCGAGCATGGCGATTGCAGATGATCCTGCGACAGCAGCTGATTACACGACACGCGCAAATCTTGTCGCAGTCATTAGTAATGGTACGGCAGTTTTAGGCTTAGGGGCAATTGGCCCTCTCGCATCAAAACCTGTCATGGAAGGTAAAGCCATTCTTTTCAAGAAGTTTGCGGCTATTAATGCCTTTGATATTGAATTAGACACAACAGATGTTGATCGATTCGTCGATGCTGTCAGTTTGATGGAACCGACTTTTGGCGGCATCAATCTGGAAGATATTAAATCACCAGAATGCTTTGAAATTGAAACCCGCTTAAAAGAAAAAATGAATATCCCGGTGTTTCATGATGATCAACATGGAACGGCCATCTGCGTAACTGCGGCTATTCGTAACGGCTTACGCGTTGCTAACAAGAAAATTGAAGATGTAAAACTCGTTTGTTCAGGAGCGGGAGCAGCAGCGTTAGCGTGTTTGAATCTATTGGTTGAAATGGGGTTACGCAAAGAAAACATTATCGTAACAGATCGTTTCGGGGTGATTTACAAAGGCCGTGTTGAGGAGATGAATCCTTACAACTCATTATACGCCATTGAGACCGAGGCACGTACGCTGGATGATGTTATTGAAGGAGCAGATGTGTTCTTGGGTTTGTCAGCTCCGCGGGTTATGACACAAGAGCACGTCAAAAAAATGGCAGATAATCCATTGATCATGGCATTAGCAAATCCAGTACCAGAAATCTTGCCCGAGTTGATTCATGAAGTACGCTCCGATGCCATTGTTGCAACAGGTCGCAGTGATTACCCTAATCAGGTCAACAACGTACTATGCTTCCCTTTCTTATTCCGTGGTGCCTTAGATGTTGGCGCCACTGAAATCAATGAAGAAATGAAACTCGCAGCTGTTGAAGCCATCGCTGATCTTGCCATTATGGAAACATCGGAAGAAGTGGTTTCTGCCTACGGTGGCAAGGCTTTCAACTTTGGACGTAAATACTTCATCCCTAAGCCTTTCGATCCTCGCCTGATGATGATCATCCCACCACGCGTTGCAAAAGCGGCAATGGACTCTGGGGTGGCAGAGCGACCTATTGAAAACTTTGAGGCTTACCAGAGAACTCTGGAAAGCTTTGTCTTCCGCTCAGGCATGATTATGAAACCCGTCTTCGAAGCGGCTAGTCGTAATCTACAGCGTATTGTGTTTGCTGAGGGTGAATCGACACGGGTTATCAATGCCGTACAAATTCTGGTGGACGACAAGGTTTGTAAACCTATCCTAATCGGTAACCTGACAGCGATTCAAAAAAATATAGATGATTTCAGTTTACGCCTGACCATTGGTGAAGACATTGAAGTTGTCGACCCTCGTCACAACGCTGAGACCGATCGTTATATTGCAGAATTCTATCGCTTAATGTCGCGCAAAGGGGTTACTCCCAAATATGCACAACGCATCATTACCACGCGTACTACACCACTGGCAACCATGATGGTTCGTCTTGGCGATGCGGATGCCATGATTTGTGGTACGGAGGGTAACTTCATCACCCACCTACGCTATATTCGCTCATTGATTGGTAAAGCAGAAAATGTGGATGATGTTGCTGCTGTCACCATGCTGATTCTTAAAACAGGCACCTACTTCCTAACCGACACGCATGTTGCTGTTAACCCGTCTGCCGAGCAAGTTGCCCAGAACACCGTACTTGCTGCAGAACTTGTCAAACATTTCGGCATCGAGCCTAAAGCTGCTTTACTTTCACATTCAAACTTCGGCAGCCGTTCTAATGAATCCTCATCTAAAATGCGTGACGCACTCCAAATCTTGCATAGCCAACACCCAGAATTACCCGTAGAAGGTGAGATGCATTCAGATGCCGCGCTTTCTCAAGATATTCGTAAACGCCTCTTTCCAAACTCAACCTTCGATGGCTCAGCAAATCTACTGGTCTGTCCTACGCTTGATGCAGGTAACATTGCTTACAATCTAGTAAAACAAATCAGTAGTGGCACCCCCGTTGGCCCAATGCTGGTTGGCACGAACTACCCTGCGCATGTATTAACCGAAAGTTCGACCGTTCGTGGCATTGTTAATATGGCGGCTGTGGCAGCTGTTGATGCATTGCAACGTAAGGAACAAGCCTAATAAATAACGTTTTATGAACACATATTCATAGTTTTCTTAACAATTACAGCTAAATAGTTTATTTTGGGTGGCTATTCGATGCGATGAGCACGTTGGCAGATGCGGCTTAATGAAACTCCGATCAAAACAACACCTCCGGAATCGGGACTTTAGTCCCACGGTTTGTTGCTATATTGCAGCAGTCTAGGCGAGACTAAAGTCTCGGTTCCAAGGTGTCGTGGACTTGATTAGAGACTCTAAACAACAACGAAAAATAGCCAGAAAATCATGCAGCCTCAGGCTCAATGTTTAATCATCAACATTCGTGGTAGCAACGCCTTAGCAACACAAAATATAACTTCAAGAGAGCAACCCTATGAATCCATCTGCATCCAAAAAACCCGGCCTTATCTGGCTTAATGTTTTGGTGTTCACCAGTACTTTTGCCATAGCCGCTATCGGTGTTCCTTTATACGCCTACTTTGTTGGATTTGAGCTATCAACGATTATCGCCGCCATTCTGGCAATCGGTTTTTGTGGACTCTCTATTACTGCTGGTTATCATCGCTTATGGTCGCATAAAGCCTATGAGGCCAATGTTGTTGTCCGTTTCTTATTCGCGATTGGTGGTGCCTTTGCTTTACAGAACAGCATTCTCCATTGGAGTTCTGATCACCGAACACATCACCGTTTTGTTGATGACAATGAGAAAGATCCTTATTCCGCAAATCGCGGCTTTTGGTACTCACACATTGGCTGGATGCTCCGCGAATACTACCCTCAAGATTATAATGATTACCACAATGTACGCGACCTAAAACGCGACAAAATTGTCATGTGGCAACACAACAATTACCTACTACTCGCCTTGCTGACCAACTTCGGTATTCCTGTCGTATTTGGTCTTATTACTGGCCAATTCTGGGCGAGTATTCTGCTTGTTGGTTTCCTACGCCTAGTGGTTAGCCATCATGTCACCTTCCTCATCAACTCATTGGCGCATATGTGGGGCACGCAACCTTATAATGACCAAAATACCGCTAAAGACAATCCGATTGTGGCACTGCTGACCTATGGTGAGGGATATCACAACTACCATCATGCTTTTGCATTTGATTACCGTAATGCCATCAAATGGTGGCAATTTGATCCTACAAAATGGCTCATCAAAAGTTTGAGTCTGGTTGGACTTGCAAAGAATCTTCGTAAAACCCCAGAAGAACGTATCAACAAAGCTATCGCGAAGCTGCAACGTAATAAAACCTGTGAGAAGCTCAACACGCTGAGTATTCCCAATAAAGAAGAAGCCTTATTACTTATTCATCAAGAATACGATGAATTGCTGCATGCGATGAACACCTTCTACGAAGCTAAAAAAGAATGGTTAGAAGTCACCAAAGATAAGCTGATTGATAATGTTGAAAAGAGCCAACAGGCGAAGCGTTACCGTGAGCTCAAACAAAGCTGGACAGAGCAGCAAAAACATTGGCAACTATTGATTCATCAATATGCCTAATTTAGAGCTTTAACCAGGAACCGCGACTTTAGTCGCGCTATCTTAAGTACGGCTAAAGCCGTGGTTCCTATTAGTCATGCTTAATCAATGTTGAAAGTCACAGGGCCATGGACTCATGCTGGGACTTACACCTCTTTAGAAACTGTTATTAAACATCATTTAGGTCCTCAAAGTGCCATTGATAATTTCGATGAAAGCCAACTCACACAATCAGATATACAAAACCTGGACAAACTTAAGGCAAATGCTCAGCTAGCACCAGACTCTGCCAACCTTGAAATAGACAGAGTCTTGCTCCATGGATTCCAGACTCAACGGTAGATTGTAGTTTTGTACGGAAATACTTGACCACTACACTGAGCTCTTAACTGAGGATTGGCATGTTGCGGTTTACTCTTATAATCCTGCATTATATCTCTCCTTATGGGAAATAGTGAGTGTATACATTAACCTTCTCGCAAGAGGTTACCGAGATCGATAAGTGCCGCATTGGCACGTGAAATTTGTGAAGTCATGACCAGAGAGTGGTTGGCCACGAAGCTGTAACTTTCTCCGTTCAAAATGATTGGACTGGAGATGTCTTGCTGAGTGTCTTCCAGTTTGTTAATGATCTGTCTAAGGCTGACCAAAGCATTTTTTTGTCGCAATACGTCTTCGAAATCTTTTTCGATAGCTTTCAAAAGATGCAATATGGCCCAAGTTTGTCCACGTGCTTGGTAAAAAATATCATCCACCTTTAAACGGGGTGTTTTAACGATCACCTCATTAGCATCTTTGGTTGCTTCGATAATTTCTGCACCTTCTACAGTCGTTGGTTGTGCAGGCATGTCTACCGAAGTCATGAAAGCGTTCTCATCGCGAATTTGGCGAATCCCCACGCTTGAGCTCAGAGCAATAGTAAGCGTGCCCATTTGTCGTTGAACTTTAGCCAGCCAGCTATTCAGGTTGTCAGCTCGTATGTAGAACTGCGCCTGATCGTTTTGTAGACGTTGCAAATAGGACTCCAAAGCATCCACACCTTCGCGGAATTGGGTCTCTGCGGGTGGGAAAACCCACAGGTCGCTGTCGGTATTGAAGCGTATTTGCGCGGTGACTAAATCAGAATCTGCAGCAGATTGAGATTGAGAGCGGCTCATGTCATCACGCATTGCCAGGGACATATCTCTTACCTGGGTTAACACTCCAAACTCCCAGTTCGGCATGTCAGGTACTACTAGGAGATGTTCAAGAATGACACCGGGAGGAAGTCGATCATTGTTGGTATACCCGCCAGATTTATCAAGCATGGTGTTCGCAATATGTGTCAATGTGGCGGTAGTGATCACTCCCGGGCGCAATGTTTCTTCCGGTGTGGCGTTAACCATTTGTCGAGCGTTTGCTATAACATCAAATGTATCCGGCTCACGTGTCCAAAAGAAGGTGAGAACTAACTGAGAGACGAGGAATAGGACGGCGAAAAACTGTATTGTCCATCGTAGACCTTTCTCTTTCCAAAAACGGGGATCAAAATGTCTTAACACATAGAGTGTTGCCGATTGCCACCATCCTTCGGCATTGCGATGAATGGCTTTTTCTACCTCTACCACCAAAAACACCAATGAACCGGCTACCAGAATCCATAACCATGCCCAACCGTCGATTGATGATGTCCCCAGTAAATGACTCAATGGTGACCAGTATGTGAATAGCAGTTGCAGTATAAGTACCAGAATAATCGCCGGAATCACCCAACGATTGGTTTTTATGTGACTTAACTTCCAGCCTGGTTGAGTAGAATGTCGCACGCTTAGCAGATAAAAAATCTGTGCAAAAACCAAGGCATTTACTGCGGCTGTTCGGGCTGCCTCCAACGTTTCTCCCCGATCCAGTTCCCAGATAAAAATACCCAATGTGCTAATGAGTAGGATGGCGGATACTAGAATAAGTCGCCATACCAGAAAACCACTGAACAGGGATGAAAATGACATGGGTGAATTTGGCTGTGAGGCAGTAGATTCGGTCTTTTCAAAAGCCAATGTAATGGCCAGTAAACCGGCGATGAGCAGATTCACCCAGAGCACTTGTAACGGCATAAGCGGGAGTGCCATACCAAACAGCACAGCCAGGATAATGGTCAGCGCCTGAGCGCTATTGCTGGGCACCATATACTGTACAATTTTCTGGAAATTGAGATGGCTAGTGCGACCTTCTAGGATGGCACGACTCAATGCCGGAAAGGCCTTGTCTCGGAGCACAATGTCCGCAGACTGACGTGCAGCCTCGGTGCTTGTCTCATCAATGGCTATACCAATATCTGCCTGTTTCATTGCTGGCATGTCATTGACGCCGCTACCCAACATAGCTACGTGTTCTCCCTTGTGTTGAAAGGCTGTGATCAAGCGGAGTTTTTGGGCTGGTGAAATCCGGGCAAAAATATCTGTTTCTTTGATGGCCTGAGCGAGCTCTGCATCATCTATTTCATCCAGTTTGTCCCCGGTCAGTGCAGTGTTTGCATGCTCAATACCAACTTCTGCGCCCAGTGTTCTGGCCGTCAGACTGTGGTCACCCGTAAGTATCTTGAAGCCAATTCCCGCCTCGCGACAGAGCTTTATGGCTTGAGTCGCGTCCTTTCGAGGTGAGTCAGTCAAACCAATAATACCCAAGAGTGTTAAACCATAACCGACGTCATCATGAGTTATGGAAGCTATCGGTTTATCAACCTGTTTGGTTGCAATAACCAGCGTTTTCATGCCTTGAGATGCAAGCATTTTGACTTCCTCATCCCACACAGCCTGTTCTAAATTGGCTAGACCGTCATTGCTAAAGACCTTTGAGCAGCGAGATAGTATCGCTTCTGGTGCACCCTTGACGTAAATCTGTTGTGCATCTTGGCTCGTGCGATGGAGAGTTGCCATATAGCGGTAGGTCCGATCGAACGGAATACTGGCGACTCGCTGGTGATTCTCACGTAGCGAAGTTGGATCAATATCTAGCTGTATAGCAAAGTTGGCCAAGGCACTTTCAAGAGGGTCTCCCTGTACCAGCGCATGCTCGCCATCAGCAGAAATCATCGCATCACTGGATAAAACAGCAGCCTCAATCAGTGATTTTCGCTCCTCAATAGTCTCACTGTCAGTCTCAGCTTCTTGGCTGCTATCAGAGATTGATTCATTAGCGTTACCGTTTTTACCTGAGGTGCTGGTTCCGCCAGTGGTAACCACTTTCTGCACAATAAGTTCCTGACGTGTGAGGCTGTTCTTGTCGGCACAGATAACACTTACCGCGCCCAAATTCTCAATAGCGGCGGGGCTGCGAGCGACTACCTTACTGGCTGCCAGTCGATTTACACTGACCCCTAGTATAATAGCGAACAAGGTTGGCAGGCCTGCCGGAACAGCAGCAACCACTAGGCTTGAGGTGGAAAGCAACAGACCTTTCACCGTATGACCTTGCATACCCGGTGTGAGAAGTCCGTAAACCATTACCAGAACAGCAGCGATGAGTAAAACGGCTAAAACCACATTCATTAGATAGCGTAGCTGTCTATTGAGCGGAGTACCGGAAGGTAAAGGGTTCTCAAGTAGAGTATTTATCCTTCCAAATTGAGTGTTTTTACCCGTGTTGACGACAACACCACGTGCATGTCCCGACACGACGGTAGTGCCTGCATACACCATATTAATTCGATCAGCCAGGCCGGTATCTGCCTCAAGAAGTACCGACCCCTTCAACGTAGGTGAGGATTCTCCCACCAGAATGGATTCATCAACTTGCAGCCCGTTAGTATCAAACAAACGTGCATCGGCTGGAACCTGATCACCCGCTTGCAACAATATAACATCACCGGGAACCAATTGATCTGCCGAAATATTCGCGCGAGTATCAGCGCGTAGTGCCCTTGCCGTCGGGGACAGCATATCTTGTATTGTGGCGAGCGTTTTTTGGGTACGCCCCTCCTGAACAAGGCCAACGATAGCGGTTAGCAGGATAACGATGAAGATAATCGCACTATCCAACCACATCTGCAGAACAGCCGTTAAAACTGCGGCAATTAGCAGGATGTAGATAAATCGATCATTAAGCTTTTGAAAGAAACGTTTGATGAGACCCGGTGGATTAGAGAGCGATGGCAGATTGGCTCCATGCTCGCTCAAACGCTTTTCAACAACGTCTGCATCTAGGCCTTGGAGTGAGGATTTAAGTTCCTTGAGTGCAGTGGAAACATCTAGGTTGTGCCATGGCGTATCCTGACGTGTATTATTATTCTGGGTCATAATCAACACCTCTCATAATAAGGAAAAAGATAACTAAAAATGCTAGTTCTGTTTTATTGTCAATATAGGGGGATGAGATGGTGATCTCAACTAACCCTGTAAATAAAAGGGGGTAAAGCTAGAAAAAAGCCGATCATGTCAAACACTACACAATCTTCACTCATCAAAACCATTATCATGACCGTCACTGGCGCACTCCTGCTCAGCGCTTTCAGGGCAATGCCAGTTTCGCCACAGCCTGTAAGAATTTGTATATCCAAGCGAACAACGAATCCAGCACAAAAACAAAAAGTGTTGATCTTGATTACTGAGATACAGAATCTGAAAAAGGCGTTCAGAACTAACTAGGAAATCAGGAATGGCAATGTCTGGAAAACTACTCGGAACCTAGTACGCTTCAATGATTAGGACGTAAAAATCCGCATGGGATACAAGAAAGCTACATGGAATAAATCGCTCAAGAAGTGGAGCTGGAAAGCGAAGAAAAGCAAGTTTGTGTCAAGCGCAAAGAAATGTACGCGTAGCGTTGATTTTGTGATGACAATTCGTTGATGCTTTACACGCATGACTATGTTCGCAGGTGTGAGATGATACGCCAACCCGCGACCTAGTCACACTGAAGCCCGCCGCGCCTCTCACAATAAGAATCGCTGCCCTGGTAAGTCAAAAATTCCCACTTGCAAACGAACAAAAACACCCTATAAAATCTCTCTCTCAGCGTATCGCTTCTGACCTTGCCGTTGCCGAAAAACAAGTGATTGCCGCCATTCAATTGCTGGATGAGGGCTCAACCGTTCCCTTCATTTCTCGTTACCGTAAAATGGATGCGGTCACGACTCACACGGTGAGTCGCTGGACGGGTAAGCATCGTGTCACTGAAACCTACCGTTTTGCAAGCGGACTGCCACTTCGGGACAGCGACGATGCATTGTCGGTAAACTGGTGTAGTCTAACGAGTGTTCGTGATGATGATAAGCGCTTGTATCATAATGCATTTGCGACCTCACATCCGATTACGGTCAAGACGGTTGAATCATTGATAAAGGCCGGACGTTGTTGGTGGAAAATTGAGAATGAAAACAATAACACGCTCAAAACGAAAGGCTATCACTTTGAACACAACTTCGGGCATGGTCAGCAGCATCTGTCTAATTTACTGACGGCAATGACACTGTTAGCATATCTTGTCCATACTGTGATCAATCTCATGGATGAGCGCTTTCAGGTGCTGTTAAAAAAGACGGGTTCACGGAGGCGTTTGTTTACGAATATTAGTACGCTGACGACTTTCTTCTGTTTTAAAAGCT
>CACVAY010000078.1 GCA_902727985.1 uncultured Thiotrichaceae bacterium
CATGTAAACGATCTTGGAAGGCCGCTATAGCTTCACTCAGAGAAGCTTTGTATAATGGTTCACGCTGTTGTTTGTATGGGGAGTCTTGACCACTCCCCAGCATTTTTTTTCTTACGACCATTTTTCATCACCCCCCATTCCGTTAAGTACATCAGTTCTAAAGCCCTCAAATTTAGCCATCTTTATTTTTTTAAGCCCTTTGGTATTCATGCAACCTCCTCCTTACTTTTTACTACCTCTAGGTAAGCAGAAAGTTCTTTATTGGCATAAACGTCTGATAACAACCAACGAGGCCGACTTCGCAAGTAAACAGCTTTTTCTTTCATAACTTTATTCTTCTGGAACTTTTGCCAGATAAATGTGGAGCTTGCATTGAATAGTTTTTCTAGGGATTTTGAAGATTTCAGGGAATCACCTATTTCAACATGCCTACCAGCTTCTTTACTTATAAATTCATAAATTGGCTTTACCTCAAGGTATGCAGACCGTCCAATTTTTGTAAATTGTGGCAGATCACCGTCATTAACCAGCCGTCTTAGTGTTGAATAACTTGTATCGGTAATGGCCTCCGCTTCTGAAATCGACGCCATGGTTGATAACTTCATCATTTTTTGCTTACTCATAATTGATAATTTCCTTATTACAGGCATAAAAAAAGCCGGATAATCGAATGACTATCCAGCTTTTGGTGGGCACAAAAAAAGCCGACATCCTTAATGGAGGTCAGCTTATTTTGGGCATAAAAAAACCCGCTCAAGAGCGGGCTTAACGAATTTTTATCGGACTTCACCGAATTGTAGGAATCACTATACCTAAACTGATTGATAAATCAATCACTAGAACTCATGACCTTTTTACAGACATAAAAAAACCTGCTCAAGCAGGTTTATATATTTCAGGCTGTACATTCCTAGACTAGAAAAATACTACCTTTTCGTGGGCGCTTTTGTCAACCCCCGTCTAAGTCATTGATTTTTCAAATTCGCGCTTTTTGCTTAAATGGCACGATTTCAGCGCCAACTTTCAGGGATTCGAGATAATCACCCCACTGGTTTAACATATCGCGTCTTTCATCCAAGTATTCAGCATGGTTATACGAAGCTTCCACGCTACTTTTTAATTTGTGGGCAAGTTGTGCTTCAATAATTTTTGTTCTGAATCCTTGTTCATTCAGGAGTGTACTGGCCACACCACGAAACCCATGGGCGGTCATTTGCTCATTTGTGTATCCCATATTCCGCAGCGCTGTACGCAAGGCATTATTAGATAAAGCCCTGCTATTCCCTCTTGGGCTTGGAAAAATGAATTTACCCATTCCAGTGTATTGCCTGATGTTTTCCAGTATTACCAATGCCTGAGAGCATAGCGGCACAATATGCGTATCTTGTGGGCGGTTAGCTTCTTTCAGGTGCATGGGTAGCTTTCTTCTCTTGGCTGGTATTGTCCATGTTGCCGATTCAAAATCTATCTCTATCCACTCTGCATTCGTTATTTCAGCAGGACGCGCCATAGTTAAAGGCGCAAGCTGTAGCGCACTTTTTACGGTAATGCTCCCTTGATAATCATCAACCGCCCTAAGTAGTTTTGCCAATTCTTTAGGCTCAGTAATTGCGGCATAGTGCCTGCTTACTGTCTTCGGTAGCAACATGGATAGATTTAAATCTTTTGCGGGATTTCGTGAACACTTGCCATGTACCAGCGCATAGTCAAACACCTGACTAATGAAACCTTTTGTTCGTTGTGCTTGGTTAACTGATCCCCTACCTGAAATATTCATGATTAACGGGATTATTTCAGGTGCTTCTATTTCTGAAACCATACGACTGCCAATGATGGGATAAACGTCACGCCTGAAAGCTGATTCTATTCGTTGGTAATGCTTATCAGACCATCCTGCTTTATTTTGCTCTAGCCATGTATCAGCAATAGCTTTGAACGAATGTTCTAATATTTGCCGTCTTTCTACTTGCTTTTGTTGACTAGGGTCAATGCCTTGTGACACCAGCTTTCTAGCACCATCTCTGCTGGTACGTGCTTCTCCCAGACTTACATCAGGATAATTACCAATGGTAAAAGTTTTCTGTTTTTCGTGAATACGGTATCCATATCGCCAAACCTTAGAGCCTGATACAAGTATGTCGAGAGACAACCCCCCGCCATCCCGCAACCTATAAAGCTTTTCTTTAGGTTTTGCCGCTCTACACTGTGAATCTCTGAGTTTATGTGATTGATAGCCGCTCATTGCTGGTATGCCTTTTGGAGTATTAAGAGATACCAGCTTTTATACCAGACTAAACGACCAATACCAGCATGTTTTAATTAATACCGTGCTATTTGTTGTTGCTTTTAAGTGTTGGATTTTTATGGGTTTAGAGTGGTTTTTAAATACCCTGATATTTTAAAATGGCGTTCCCTGCTGGAATCGAACCAGCAACAAAGACTTAGGAGGTCCTTATTATATCCATTTAACTAAGGGAACAAATTTAAAGTGCGCTGTATTGTAACTGTTGCTGTTCTTATGTTCAATCAGCCTGATGCTGCAAATATTTCACTGTTCCTTTAGAGGCTCTACAGTCGTAGATATAGAGTTTGAACAGCTAAATCTAAGCGCTTTGTTAGGTCTTTTTTAGCAACTGTTTTAACTGATAGATGTGTTCTAACGCTATTTTGGGTGTCATGTCATCTGGATCAAGAGACATGACGGCTTTTTTTACCTTCTCGGCTGATTCATCCTTTTCTTCAGTAAAGCTCAAAGCCAAGGGCAGTGTTTGTCCAATATCTGCTTTGGTTTGTGAGGCTGCTTCAAGTTTTCTTAGTTTCTCTCGTGCTTGCCGAATAACATGTTTGGGAACACCTGCGAGTTGTGCAACTTGTAATCCATAACTCTGATTGGCTGGTCCTTCTTTGACACTATGCAGGAAAATAATCTTATCGCCATGTTCTGCGGCATTGATGTGTACATTCTTGATTATTGGGTTTTCTTGTTCGAGTGCGGTTAATTCAAAATAGTGTGTGGCAAATAAAGAAAGGGATTGCGTGGTATTTGCCAGATATTCAACAAACGACCACGCCAGAGATAAGCCATCAAAGGTGCTGGTGCCACGACCAATTTCATCCATTAACACCAAACTCTGTGGAGTGGCATTATTCAGAATATTAGCGGCCTCGGTCATTTCTACCATGAAGGTTGAACGGCCTGAACTGAGATCATCATGTGCTCCAATGCGCGTAAATATACGATCGATAGGGCCGATGCGTGCATAATCTGCGGGTACATAACTGCCTATACATGCCATCAGGGTAATGATAATAGTTTGGCGCATATAAGTCGATTTACCACCCATGTTGGGGCCGGTGATAATCAGTATGCGTTGGGTAGGGTCTAAAGTTGTGTCATTTGGTACGAATGGGTCATCTAATGTTTTCTCAACAACAGGATGTCTGCCCGCTTTGATATCGATCCCAGGCTGCTTATCAATGATGGGTTGTACATAATTTAAACTCAGCGCGCGTTCAGCCAAGCTGCAAAGTGCATCAATCTCAGAGATGGCTTGAGCGGTTTTAACTAGTGCTTGTACGTTTTTTGCTATACGTTCAAGGAGTTGTTCGTAGAGAAATTTCTCACGAGAGAGTGCGCGTTCTTTTGCGGATAAAACTTTATCTTCGAAGGTTTTTAATTCAGGGATAATATAACGCTCTGCTGCTTTTAGAGTTTGGCGTCGGATGTAATCTGCTGGCACTTCAGCAGCGTGTAATTTGGATACTTCAATGTAATAGCCGTGTACACGATTGTAAGCAACTTTTAAGGTACTGATGTTTGTTCGTTCTTTTTCTCGGGCTTCTAGATCTAATAAAAATTGTTCAGAGTTGTCACGCAGGCTTCTTAACTCATCAAGCTCTGTATCATAGCCCTTGGCGATTACGCCACCATCTCTAATAAGGACAGGTGGATTCTCAATGACAGCATCTTCTAATAAGGTAAGTAGCTCAGGATGAAGATTGGCCTGCTTATTGAGCGCATGTAAATGCACATAGTCTAGTGAATCTAAAGCTTCCTTAATAAGGGGAATGGTCTGAATGGAGCTGCGCAGTGTTGTGAGATCGCGAGGCCTTGCAGAGCGTAACGCAATACGACTGCTAATTCGTTCAATATCACCCACGCTTCGCAATGCCTGGCGAATAGGTTCATGTTGTAATTGGGAAATGAGCTGCTCAATAGATTGATGGCGCAATCGTAGTGTGTGTTGGTCTCTTAACGGTTTATTGATCCAGCGACGTAGTAATCTGCCTCCCATACTTGTAACCGTACTATCAAGAACTGCGGCAAGGGTGTGTTGATTGTTACCTTGCATGCTCGTTTCTAGCTCAAGGTTTTTGCGGGTTGCGGCATCAAGAATAATGCCATCATCATGAAACTCAACTTTGAGCGATTGAATATGGGGTAAAGCGCGGCGTTGTGTCTCGGATACGTACCCTAATAACACGCCAGCAGCGATGATAGCCAGTGGCATTTCTTCACAGCCGAACCCAGATAAATCATTCGTGCCAAGCTGTTTCTTCAGTTGTTCAGTACATGTTTCCAAGTCGAAATGCCATGGAGCCCTCGGTGTTAAGCTGTAAGCACTTTTATCCAGGTTGTTTGTATGATCCTCTTCAAAAAGAATTTCAGAGGGTTGTAAACGTTGAATTTCGCTAGAAAGCTCGGTGGTATCTTGCAATTCTTGGGTAGTGAAAATACCGCTACTCAGATCAATACTGGCAAGACCAAAATGCTTGTTATGGCTGTATACACATACTAGGCAATTATCACGTCTATCATCCAACAAGAACTCATCTGTAACCGTTCCAGGCGTTAGTACGCGTGCGACTTGTCGTTCTACAGGGCCTTTAGAGGTTTTTGGGTCGCCAACCTGTTCGCAAATGGCAACAGCTTTACCCGCTTTTAAGATGCGAGTGAGGTATTGCTCTGCGGAATGATAAGGGATACCTGCCATCGGGATGGGTTCGCCACCAGATTTCCCGCGTGCGGTCAGTGTGATGTCTAATAGTTTCGAGGCTATCTTTGCATCATCAAAAAAAAGTTCGTAAAA
>CACVAY010000079.1 GCA_902727985.1 uncultured Thiotrichaceae bacterium
GGAATATTCAATCCCGCATGTAATTTCTTAATCATCGCCAATGACAATGAGCGTTTACCATTCAAAACCTCATATACGCGATTCTTTGCGCCAATCATAGGCACCAAATCAGCGACCGTTAACCCGCGCTGTTCCATGGCAAATTTAATGGCCTCGATGGGACTTGGAAAATCAATAGGGTAATGCCGTCTTTCGTACTCTTCAACCAAGGTCACAAGAATATCAAGGCGATCACCATCCTCAGTGCCAAACTCCGCATCCATAAGACCTTCTATATCAGTTAGAGCGCGTTGATAATCCACTTCTGTTTTTACTGGGTAAATATCCATACGTTTCTCCTGCTGCGCTTCGAATATTGATTTTAGATAGTATCTACGTCGATCTTGTCGTACTCAGCGTGCGTACCAATGAACCGTATGTAAACCACCTTGTAGGGGTAGTTTATTTTGACGATTAATCGATATTTGTTTCCTGCAATATTAAAGACCACGCGACTATCTTTGAGAATGCTTGCATTGCCAAACTCCTTCTTAACTGCATTTGGCGTATCCCAATCTGCTTTCTCGGTTTGCCTGTACCAAGCTAACGTGGGTTCTTCCGCGTCAAAAAAGTCAGGGTTGTCTTTCCAGAATGCTTTTAGTCGGGAGATAGCAATTATTCTCATGGCATCTAGAATAGTCCCGTTTTGGGACTATATCAATATCATTTTGATATAAGGCTTTATTTTGATCAACCTTCAAGTGCCCAATAAAGTATTGCTTAGAACGAATCCCCAGGAATCCGCACCGTACCTTCCATCAATACACGCGCACTTCGGCTCATAATCACTTTATTCACTGTCCACTCGCCATCATTTTCACTAGCTTCTGCACCGACTTTCAATGTGCCTGAAGGGTGTCCGAAAGTCACTGAGCTACGATCTCCACCACCTGCTGCCAAATTCACAAGCGTGCCTGGAATAGCGGCTGCTGTACCGATGGCTACCGCTGCGGTTCCCATCATGGCGTGATGGAGTAAGCCCATGGATAGAGCGCGTACATTCAGGTCAATATCGTTTGCATTGATTTGCTTGCCGCTCGATGAAACGTAGTCTTGAGGTGCGCCTACAAATGCCACTTTGGGTGTGTGTTGGCGTCCTGCTGCTGCTTCGATGTTCTCGATAAGTCCCATACGAACTGCGCCATAGGCACGAATGGTTTCGAACATAGCTAGTGCATCTTTATCGCCGTTGATGGCAGTTTGTAATTCACAGCCTGTGTAACCAATAGCATCCGCATTGAGGAAGATGGTTGGGATGCCTGCGTTGATCATGGTGGCTTTGAATGTGCCTACACCGGGTACTTCGAGATCATCAACAAGGTTGCCTGTTGGGAACATGGCATCGGTTGCATCAACGGGGCTAATGAATTCCACTTGTACTTCTGCAGCAGGGAAGGTCACGCCATCTAGTTCGAAATCGCCTGTTTCTTGCACTTCACCGTTTGTGATAGGTACTTGCGCGATAATGGTTTTTTCAATGTTTTTCTGCCAGATGCGTACGGTACAGATACCGTTTTCTGGTACACGATCTGCATCAACCAAGCCGCTTGAAATAGCAAACGAGCCGACAGCTGCTGTCAGGTTGCCGCAGTTTCCGCTCCAATCGACGAAGGGTTTGTCGATAGAGACTTGGCCGAATAGATAATCAACATCGTGATCTGCTTTATCACTTTTATCGAGGATGACCGTTTTGCTGGTACTTGAGGTTGCGCCGCCCATGCCATCGGTTTGCTTACCGTAAGGGTCTGGGCTGCCGATGACGCGTAATAGAATCGCATCGCGTACTGCGCCAGGTTCTTGCGCAGCTTTTGGAAGGTCTTTGCGATTGAAGAAGACGCCTTTGCTGGTTCCACCGCGGATATAGGTGGCAGGGATTTTTATTTGTGGTGCATGAGGCATTGTTAGTCTCCTTTTAGTTCAGTATGCGGAACCGCGACTTCAGTCGCGCCAAGGCATGAGTGATCATGTTTATTTCTGCGCGACTGAAGTCGCGGTTCCGGTGTTAGTTGTTTATTCGTTGGGTTTTGCTTCCCAATCAACATAATATGTGCCGACGATATGGGCGACAGGTTTTGTTGGGTTGCCATCAGAATATAATGAGGCTTCACCAACAATCAGTGTTCGGCCGACTTTGATAAGTTTACAATCACCCATAATGTCTTTTTCAGCCGTGGGCATACGCAAGAAGTTGATATTTAAATTAGTGGTCGCTACAAACGGTTTCATGCCGATTTCACCAAGAATAGCGACATACAAGCCAACGTCCGCGACGGCCATTAAAGCTGGGCCAGATACCGTTCCACCCGGTCGTAACTCGTCAAATCCGATAGGGTGTCTGACTAAGGCAGATTGTTCACCAACAGACTCAACCATGCATTTGGTTTGCGGGAATTCTTTTTCTAGAAAGGCTGTGATTTCGGCACTTGTGGGCATAATATACTTCAATATAACTTGGTTATCAGCGACCTCTCATCATAATCGGAACCGCGACTTTAGTCGCGTAGAGCGTATGAAAAGGCTAACCTTATACTCGATATCAATATTCGCGCTCTTGGCATTGGCGCGACTAAAGTCGCGGTTCCGGACAAATTCGTAGGAGCAGTAAGCCCGATCCTACGTTGACTCTGAGGCTACGCTACAGCTTTTAGGCCGCGCTTGATTCAAGAAAGTCTTGAGCGAAACGCTGTAGTACACCACCCGCTGTATAAACTGACACTTCTTCGGCTGTGTCTAAACGGCATTTAACGGGGATTTCAACGCGCTCACCCTCTTTACGATGCATGATGACCGTGAGTAAAGAACCGGGTGCAATTTCGCCTTCAACATCATAGGTTTCTGTACCGTCGATATGGTAGGTCTCACGTGTTTCGCCATTAACGAACTCAAGTGGAAGCACGCCCATGCCGACTAAGTTTGTACGGTGAATACGCTCAAAACCTTCGGCAACAATGGTTTCAACGCCCGCTAGACGCACACCTTTTGCTGCCCAATCACGTGATGAACCCTGACCATAGTCAGCGCCAGCAATAATGATTAGAGGCTGTGCACGTTCCATGTAAGTTTCAATCGCTTCCCACATGCGGCTTTCAGTGCCTTCTGGCTCGATACGTGCTAGTGAACCTTGCTTGATTTCACCCTTATCATCACGACACATTTCGTTCAATAATTTAGGGTTAGCGAAGGTTGCACGTTGTGCGGTTAAGTGATCACCACGGTGTGTTGCGTAGGAGTTAAAATCTTCTTCAGGTAAGCCCATTTTATGCAGATAAGCGCCTGCTGCACTTTCCAGCATGATGGCATTTGATGGAGACAAGTGATCGGTTGTGATGTTGTCACCAAGTACTGCAAGAGGACGCATACCTTTCATGGTGCGCTCACCTGCCAATGCACCTTCCC
The DNA here is from genome assembly GCA_902727985.1 of uncultured Thiotrichaceae bacterium. Lineage (GTDB taxonomy): Bacteria > Pseudomonadota > Gammaproteobacteria > Thiotrichales > Thiotrichaceae > HyVt-477. The sequence continues at coordinate 3,436 of CACVAY010000079.1, forward strand.
AATAAGGAGGGCGGCTGATGTACGTGCTTCTGTCATCCCAGTCATATAAAGGACTTTTTGCTTCCTGAATCACGCCCAGGTCAAACATTGGGTTGTAAATTTGCTGGAACATTTCTGGCTTAACGCTCGACTCTACAATCGCATCGATTTCTTCATCTGAGGGCCAGATGTCTTTCAAGGTAATGGGGTTGCCGTCTTTGTCATTGCCCAAGCTGTCTTGTTCGATATCAAAACGCATGGTTCCCGCAATCGCGTAAGCAACCACCAATGGCGGTGATGCTAGGAATGCTTGTTTTGCGTAAGGATGGATACGACCATCAAAGTTACGGTTACCTGAAAGTACCGCAGTCGCGTATAAATCACGCTCAATAATTTCATCGCGAATCACAGGATCAAGTGCGCCAGACATGCCGTTACAAGTCGTACAGGCAAAGCCAACGATACCAAAACCCAGTTGCTCAAGTTCTGTCAGCAAACCTGCTTCTTTCAGGTAAAGCTCAGCAACTTTAGAGCCGGGTGCAAATGATGTCTTCACCCACGGTTTACGAATTAAGCCAAGCTCATTCGCTTTACGCGCAACCAAACCCGCAGCAACAACATTGCGTGGATTTGATGTATTCGTACAAGAGGTGATTGCAGCAATGATTACTGCGCCATCTGGCATTTTGCCGTCAGCTTCTTCCGCTTGTGCTTTGTCTAAGTCTTTAGCGATGCCGCTTGAGGCTAAATCAGCCGTTGCTAAACGACGATGCGGGTTTGATGGGCCAGCCATGTTGCGCTCAACAGAAGACAAATCAAATGTTAGAACACGCTCGTATTTTGCTTCAAGCAAGTCATCAGCCCATAGGCCAGTTTCTTTCGCATATTGCTCAACCAATGCTATTTGCTCAGGTTCACGACCGGTTAGCTTTAAGTAGTCAAGTGTTTGCTCATCAATGTAGAACAAGCCTGCTGATGCACCGTACTCAGGGGTCATATTAGAGATCGTTGCGCGATCGCCAATGGTTAAGCCTTTTGTGCCTTCGCCGAAGAACTCAAGGTAAGAAGAAACCACTTTCTCGTTCCGTAAGAACTCAGTAATCGCTAGAACGATATCGGTTGCTGTGATGCCTGGCTGACGCTCTCCAGTTAGCTCGACACCGATAATGTCAGGAACACGCATCATGGATGGTAAACCTAGCATAACCGTCTCAGCTTCTAAGCCACCCACACCAATCGCCATTACACCTAGTGCATCCACGTGTGGTGTGTGTGAGTCAGTACCAACGCAAGTATCTGGGAAGGCAACACCATCACGTGCTTGAATAACGGGAGACATCTTCTCAAGATTGATTTGATGCATGATGCCGTTGCCCGCAGGGATTACGTCAACATTTTGGAAAGCCGTTTTACACCACTCGATGAATTCAAAACGGTCTTTGTTGCGACGTTCTTCAATTTCACGGTTTTTGTCGAACGCTTCTGGATCAAAGCCTGGTGCTTCAACGGCTAATGAATGATCAACGATTAACTGTGTAGGAACAACAGGGTTTACCTTAGACGCGTCACCGCCTTGATCGGCGATTGCATCACGTAGGCCTGCTAGGTCAACTAAAGCGGTTTGTCCTAGAATATCGTGGCAAACAACACGCGCTGGATACCAAGGGAAATCTAAGTCGCGTTTGTTTCCAATAATTTGTTCTAGTGATGCGGTTAGTGTTGCTGGGTCACAGCGACGCACTAATTGCTCTGCTAAAACACGAGAGGTGTAGGGAAGTTTTGCATAAGCACCAGGTTCAATGGCTTCGACTGCCGCGCGGGTATCGAAATAGTCCAGATCTGTGCCGGATAAAGTTTTACGGTATTCTGTGTTCATAGTTTATCTCTTTAAGCTGTCAGCCGAAGGTGTTTTTAGGTGGGCTCTTCAGCAACCTCTGATTAAGTCTATTTTTCGGAATCGGGACTTCAGTCCCGCCTTTCGTAGTTTGTTTTCAGTGCGTTAGGCGAGGCTAAAGCCTCGGTTCCAAGGTTGCTTGAACTAGATCAGAGCTGCCTAGCCTCGTTCTGCTAGAGGCACAAAGGTTTTGTCTTCCGGGCCAATGTAGTTCGCTGAAGGACGGATGATTTTGCCATCTTGACGTTGTTCAATCACGTGTGCGCCCCAGCCCGATGTACGAGCAATCACGAAGAGCGGTGTGAACATGTCAGTTGGTACGCCCATTTGCTCATAAGAAACCGCAGAGAACCAGTCAAGGTTAGGGAACATTTTCTTTTCTTCCCACATGACGGACTCTAAGCGCTCAGCGATATGAAACATCTTCATATTGCCGTTAGACTCAGAAAGCTGCTTGGCAACACGTTTGATTACTTCATTACGTGGATCAGATACCGTGTAAACAGGGTGTCCGAAGCCGATAACAATTTCTTTACGTGCCATGCGCTCACGGATATCTGCCTCAGCTTCATCCGCATTGTTGTAACGCTTTTGAATTTCTGATGCTGCTTCGTTTGCACCACCATGCTTCGGGCCACGTAGTGCGCCAATAGCGCCAGTGATACACGAATGCATATCCGACTCAGTACCGGCGATAACACGACCTGCGAAGGTAGAGGCATTGAATTCATGCTCTGCATAAAGAATCAAAGAAACGTGCATTGCCTTAATCCACTCTTCAGAGGGTGTTTCACCATGCAAAAGGTGCAGGAAGTGACCACCGATAGAATCGTCATCCGTTTCAACATCAATGCGCTTGCCATTGATACTGAAGTGATACCAGTACAGCAACATTGAGCCAAAGCTGGCCATTAAGCGATCAAGAATATCGCGGGCTTCTGCTTCCGGGTGCGACTCTTTTTCAGTCAAGCATGTTCCCAATACAGAACAACCCGTACGCATAACATCCATTGGATGTGCTGAAGGCGGAATTTGCTCTAAAGTGGCTTTAACCGCCGTGGGTAAGCCGCGAAGTGATTTCAGCTTAGCTTTATAAGTTTTAAGTTCTGAAGCATTTGGTAATGTGCCGTGAACGATTAAGTGAGCGATTTCTTCGAATTCTGCCTGTTCAGCGAATTCAAGAATGTCGTAGCCACGATAGTGTAGGTCGTTACCCGTACGTCCAACCGTACAAACAGCGGTATTACCAGCGGCAGTACCTGAAAGGGCAACAGATTTTTTTGGCTTGAAGCCCGGTGCTGTCGTTCCAGTAGAGTCACTCATGGTTATGCTCCTTTTTCTTCTTCTTTAAATAAAGAATCTAATTTTTGCTCAAACTCGTGATAGCCAAGGTAGTCATAAAGATCCATGCGTGTTTGCATGGTATCGATAACGCCAGCTTGTGTACCCGTTGTACGAAGTTCCTGATAGACATTCAATGCCGCTTGATTGGCAGCACGGAAAGCAGTCAGTGGATAAAGTGCAATACTGACGTCTGCTGATGCCAGTTCATCCACGGTGAATAGGGGGGTAGAACCGAACTCGGTGATGTTCGCTAAAATCGGCACATTGACGGCTTCGGCAAAGGTTTTGTACATGTCCAATTCCGTAATCGCTTCGGGGAAGATCATGTCTGCACCCGCTTCAGCACAGGCACCAGCGCGATCAACCGCTGATTGGAAGCCTTCTACTGCAAGTGCGTCGGTACGTGCCATAATCACAAAATCAGGGTCTGTTCTTGCATCAACGGCCGCTTTAATACGGTCAACCATTTCCACTTCAGTCACAACCGCTTTGTTTGGGCGGTGACCACAACGTTTTTGCTGTACCTGATCTTCAATATGTACCGCAGCAGCGCCGCCTTTGATCATCGAGCGTACGGTGCGAGCGATATTGAATGCGCCACCCCAGCCAGTGTCGATATCGACGAGTACAGGTAGTGTGGTTACGTCGGTAATGCGACGTAAGTCGATGAGTACATCTTCTAATGTTGTGATGCCCAGGTCAGGAATTCCACAAGATCCTGCGGCTACACCGCCACCTGAGATATAGAGAGATTTGTAGCCAGAAGCTTCTGCTAAACGTGCGTGATAGGCATTAATAGCGCCAACGCACTGCAAGGGTTTTTCTGCTTCAATCGCTGCGCGGAATTGTGCGCCTGCTGATTCGATAGTCATAAGTTTTTCCTTCGATAAAATGCTAAAAGCTTTTAAAAGTAATCTCTAGCACGTTTTTTGTAAGCCTTGATCTCAGTGAAGCCACAGAATGAGATCAAGACATTGGGGGAGGCTTATGCGTCTTTTGCGTAGCCCATGTTTTTCAATGCATCGGTGATTTCATCCAAAATAACTGGATCATCAATCGTTGCAGGCATATTCCAAGGTGTGTTGTCAGCAATGTTTACCATGGTTCCACGTAGAATTTTTCCAGAACGTGTTTTGGGTAAACGTTGCACGATAGTCACCATTTTGAATGCTGCCACAGGACCAATTTGTCCACGGACACGTTTGATCAGTTCAGGGCCAAGCTCTTCGATTGTGCGATCTGCACCATCTTTAAGAACGACTAAGCCTAGAGGCATCTGGCCTTTAAAGTCATCCGCTACACCGAATACTGCGCATTCCGCAACATCAGGGTGTCCGGCTAATACTTCTTCCATCGCGCCTGTTGAAAGTCTGTGACCTGCAACATTGATAACGTCATCGGTACGACTCATGATCCAGAGATAACCATCGTCATCCTTGAAGCCAGCATCACCCGTTAGGTAGTAACCTGGGTATTGTTCAAGGTATGCGCTTTGGAAACGCTCATCATTACCCCATAGCGTTGGCAAACAACCAGGAGCCATTGGAAGTTTAATAACAATATCGCCCATTTCGTTGCTTGGCATTTCTGAACCATCGCTAGCGAGTACTTGTACGTCATAACCTGGCATTGGAACCGTTGGAGAACCGGGTTTGATTTCCATCTCTTCAATACCAAGAGGGTTTGCGGTAATTGCCCAGCCGGTTTCAGTTTGCCACCAGTGATCAACCACCGGAATGTTCAGTTTTTCGCGTGCCCAGAATAGGGTGTCTGGGTCACAGCGTTCGCCAGCAAGGAACAATGACTGTAGGCAGTCGATATTGTAATTATTGAGTAATTCGCCTTCAGAATCTTCTTTCTTGATCGCACGGAAAGCTGTAGGTGCAGTGAACAGGACTTTGACTTGATGCTCTTCAATCACACGCCAGAATGCGCCAGCATCAGGAGTACCAACCGGTTTTCCTTCATAAATAACGGTAGTGCAGCCTTTCAGTAAGGGTGCATAAACAATATAGCTGTGACCAACAACCCAGCCTACATCTGATGCAGCCCAGTAAACATCGCCAGCGTCGACATTGTAGATATTTTTCATGGTCCAGTGCATAGCCACTGCGTGACCACCGTTATCACGAATAACGCCTTTTGGCTGACCAGTCGTTCCAGAGGTATAAAGAATATATAGAGGATCCGTTGCTTTTACAGAAACACAATCAGCGGGTTCTGCCTGTTCTGCAAGCGTATCCCAATCGACGTCACGACCTTCGACAAGGGTAGCCTCAGCTTGAGGGCGAGCTTTGACGATACAGCTTTGAACGGTGTGAGAAGCAATTTTCATCGCTTCATCAAGCAGTGGCTTGTATTCGATAACGCGACTGGGCTCGATACCACAAGAAGCACTAACAATGGCTTTAGGTTTGGCATCATCAATACGTGTAGCTAGTTCGTTTGCTGCAAACCCACCAAAGACAACGGAGTGGATTGCTCCTAGTCTTGCACAGGCTAACATGGCAATCGCCGCTTCAGGAATCATTGGCATGTAGATAATGACACGGTCACCTTTTTCCACACCTAGAGATTTCAGCCCCCCCGCAAATTTGCTAACTAATGATTGAAGTTCAGCATAAGTGATCTTTTGCTGTGAATCAGTGATAGGGGAGTCGTAGATGATCGCGTTTTGATCACCACGTCCTGCTTCTACATGTCGGTCTACTGCGTTATAGCACGTATTGATTTCTGCATCTGGGAACCATTTAGGAACAGGTTTTGCGTCCATGTCTAAGACTCTGCTCCAAGGTTTTTCCCAGCTAAGGTCTGCTGCGACCTCACCCCAGAATTCCTCAGGTTGGTTTAGTGATTGCTCATAGAGCTCTTTATAATTTGACATTAACTTCCTCCTTAGCTGAAATCTTTAGCATGTTTAATGCGTGTTGTTACCCAGAAAAATGACGATGGGATTATGCGGTTCTTGCATTAAAAATAACATCAAAAGCCAATCTGCTGGATCTATAATTTTCTGAGGGTACTGCCCCATTCACTGATTGATGGATTAAATATAACCTACAAAAAAAATGTTTGGGTGTGGTTTCGCTGAAAAAGTAGACATATGAAGAAAAAAGATAATGAGTATTTAAAATTCCTATGCTTCTGAGAAATTTATATAATAGGGGAGTTTGGGGGGTTAGATAGGTAGTGAGTCGAGTTGTTAGTGTGCATAGCGTAGTCACTATAAGACTTTATGGCTTAACTCGTGCAAATTACTGTTGCCTGTAGCGTTTATGATTTGATTGTAAGCTTTGATTGAGCACGGCTTGACGCATACGTGCCTCAACACGGATACCATTGATTACCGGCTGGTTTATGACTTCAGGATAGAGTCGGTAAAAACGCTCTACTTCCAGAGCGTGTGTTTTGGCACACTCTTCAAGGTGGGAGCGTTCTGAGTGATCAAGGCAATGTAGTGTTAGTAAACGTGGGGATTGATGTTCAATATAGCGTGTGTATAGGTCATTTTCGTATTCATCTTCCCAGTCATTGCTGACTAATAAATTCGGAAATGATTCTGATGTGTCAGTGTAACGATTGAACCATTTAGCCTTGGGTTTAAAGCCCGCACGTTTATTCACCAAGGTCTCTAGTCGGTAATTGACTGGCGGAGTCTCAGTTGCTTTTTCTTGCTCTGTAGATTCTATCGTCATGATAGAAGCAGGTAGAGCAGTCCATGCTGTCTTTTCTGGAAAGGATGGAATTTTATGGGCCTCACAACACGAGAATATTAATGCCAGGGGGCGTTCATTCTTGGCATCCAATAACCAGTATTCGAAAAGGTCTTTGGCAGGGAAGGGCAGTGTTACTGTCTTGATGAAATCCTGAATCTCAAGAATATGTTTATCGATATCATCTCTGTCAGCGGTAGGTGGCAAGGCAAACACATTTAGTTCATGTTCGATTATCTCAGCAACTCGTATATAGCTTTTTATAGGCTTTGAGCCAAATTGCAACAGCATACCTTGGTTTCTACTGATATGTTCGTACTGTATTTCCCAGTGTTTTCCGTCAATACTAACCACCCTTGCCTTTGGTGTTTTGATGATTTGTACCTGGGCGTAAAAGGGTGGGAGCTGGCGTTTTGAATAAGTTTGGAACATGTCGGTAGCGTCAAATTTTATGGGTTCACGATAATAGGAATACCTTAATCGACTGAAAGTATTCATTTCTCATACACCAAGACCATATCAAATAGAACGCATTATCTATGAAGCTGCCAATGATTGTGTTGTCTTTAGCCAGCAGTCGGACACGTCAAAAACATCTTATTCAGGCACTTGCTCTTTCATGGTATTCAGGGTGTGTTGCAATAAAATGTTTTAACACCTCATTAAGTTTGTTTGCCTGTTCTGTATGGCCTTCACGTTTGGCTGTTTCAATGTCTTCAGCAATAATTTTACGTAGTTTGGGTACCCCATCAGGGCTATGCACTAAATAATCTGCTAACTCAGATGCTACTGCATCAGGTACATGTTCATGCATGGCAACTGCTGCAATTTCCTCTTCGGTACACTCACACATTCCCAAAATGTCGTCGATACTTAACATAATATAACTCCTTGTAAATAAAAATATTTTTTTCGACGCCCTCAAGTCATGGTAAAAGGACGCTTCTTTTACTATTGTTTGCAGTCATGAGCGTATCTTTTTTGCAAGGAAAAAATAATGACCCATGTTAAGAATCATTGATAAAATGGGTGTCGATAGATTGTTGATCACAAGGTTTCAAATCATTCATATTTATGGTTAATGCAGAGGGGTTAGTTTATCTGTGATTGCTTTGCGGTTCGTGATTTGACGATGATCACTATCATTGTGTACTAAGGCAAACAGACTTTCGAAAAAGAGTGTTTGGGGTATATGTTGATTGATAATCAATCAATTCAGAAAAAAGCATGGTTACTATTTAAAAACGCTATGCTGCTCAGTAATCCACGATATATATAGCTTTTCTATCTAAAATTAACCTTGTAGTGCGCTGAATTGGCTTAGGCTAGCCATTTGCCTTGTGGAAAAGTATATCAGCTAACCCTATTATCGTCAGACTATATATTTAGAGTTGATGTTACTTATGGAATCAAAGACAACTGATATCCTGTTGATTGGGGCAGGGGCTATGAGTGCTACATTAGGGTCAGTGCTGAAACAGTTGGATCCTTCTTATTCGGTTACTATGATTGAAAAACTGGATGATGTGGTTAAGGAAAGTACTGATGGCTGGAACAATGCAGGCACTGGGCATGCTGCATATTGTGAGCTGAATTACACGCCAGAAGGCAAAGATGGCACGATTAATATTGAAAGAGCTTTCGGTATTAATGCGCGTTTTGAAGTCAGTTTGTCATATTGGGCGTATATGGTTAACAAGGGAGCTTTCCCTGAACCTGAAAGCTTTATTGTGCCAACGCCACATATGAGTTTTGTGTGGGGTGAAGATAATGTCGATTTTTTACGTCGACGTTATGAAGCGTTGACCGCACATCCCATGTTTACCGAAATGCAGTTTACTGATGATCCTGAGGTTATCCGTGAATGGATGCCGTTGGTGATGGAGGGACGTGATTCTTCAGAAAAAGTAGCAGCAACGCGTGTTGATATTGGTACTGATGTAAACTTTGCGTCATTAAGCCGGGGCATGATTGATGAGCTTAAAACCTATGATAATTTTGATTTGCGTCTTAGTACAAAAGTCAAAAGTCTTACTCAAGGTGATGATAAGCGTTGGACAGCTAAGATCAAGAATTCCAAAACAGGGGAGGTGTCAGAGATCAATGCAGGGTTTGTCTTCATTGGAGCAGGTGGTGCTTCGCTGACAATGCTCCAGAAGTCTGGTATCGCCGAAGGTAAAGGTTATGGCGGTTTTCCTGTGAGTGGTCAATGGCTGGTCTGTAATAATCCGAAAATTGTCGAAAGACATTTGGCAAAGGTTTATGGGAAAGCACCAGTGGGCTCTCCGCCAATGTCAGTTCCGCATCTGGATACGCGCGTTATTGATGGCAAAAATGCGTTATTGTTTGGGCCTTTCGCGGGTTTCACCACGAAATTCCTTAAAACGGGGTCAATGCTAGATCTTATCAAATCTCTGAAACTCAATAATCTTTGGCCAATGTTCAATGTTGGTATCAGAAGTATGGATTTGATCAAGTATCTGATTACTGAGGTTATGCAAACGCACAAGTCTCGGATGAAAGCCTTGCGTAACTATTTTCCTGAAGCGAAAAACGAAGATTGGACACTAGCGACTGCTGGACAGCGTGTGCAGATTATTAAGCGTTGCCCTGATAAAGGGGGAAAGCTTGAGTTTGGTACAGAGGTTATCAGTTCTGAAGATCGTACCTTGTCATCATTATTGGGTGCTTCTCCAGGCGCTTCTGTCATGGTGCCAATCATCCTGCAGGTTATTGAGGAATGCTTTGCGGATCGTTTAGCCAATGAATGGATGCCAAAAGTGAAAGAGATGATCCCTTCCTATGCTGAGTCTATTGTTTCGAATGAAGATTTATTTTTGTCGATTCGCCGTAATAATTTACAGTCTTTAAGGTTGAGTGATTCGCAAGAGCATGCACCAGTTGAACCTTTGCAGGGGCAACAAGTCAATAGTTAGTGCCTGGCTTTCGGGGTAACTCTTAAACTACTTTAAACGCGTCTGATCTTACGAGAACGATAGTGACAACATTAGACGCCATAATGCCAAGAAAATGCTTTATTTTTACCCGTGTCAGAAAAATCAGTTTGCAATATTGGAGCGCTATCATTTAGGGCTGGCGTGGAGTACATACGAAAAGTATGCAATCGATAGAGATGCACGGCTAAGCGCACTTAAAATGTATAGTTTGTATACATGACTGAAGGGCTGACGAAGAGAAGCCCCTTTTTAATTTTATAATCATCTTTAAGAAAAACTGCAGGTCTCGCGTGTTCTTTTTGATAGATTCCTTAGTATGAAAAAACTGGAATGTGACAAATGAAAATCACCAAAGGTCTGGATATCTCCATTACCGGAGAACCTGATCAAACCATCAGTGATGATATTATCGAATCATCGCCGAAAATTTCTACTGTTGCTGTGTTAGGTCGTGATTATCACGGCTTACGACCATCAATGTTGGTTGCTGTTGGCGATCACGTAAAGATGGGGCAACCTTTGTTTACTGACAAGCGCAATCCTGGCATCAACTACACCTCTACAGGCACGGGTACGATCAAACAGATCAACCGCGGTGCTAAGCGAGTGTTGCAGTCTGTTGTAATTGAGCTTGATGATGAAGAGCAATATGTCGAGCGACCGACCATTACTCCCGAAGAACTTAAGGCACTTCCAGCTGAAGATATTCGTAAAGTTCTGCAAGAATCAGGAGCGTGGACGGCCATTCGAACCAGACCTTTCAGCAAGGTGCCAACCGTTGATAGTGAGCCTGCGGCCATCTTTGTAACCGCTATTGATACGAACCCGTTAGCTATTGAACCTACATTGGTGATTAATCGTGAGCCAGAAGCTTATTTGCATGGCTTACAATTGCTTGCAAAGTTGACGGATAAAGTTTTTGTTTGTCATAAGGAAGGGCAGTCGTTGCCAGAATCAGCGGCGAGCAATGTAGAAAATAAAGCATTTTCTGGCAAGCATCCAGCGGGATTGGTTGGTACACATATTCATATGTTAATGCCCGTTAATGAGCAACGTGCTGTATGGTATTTGCATTATCAGGATGTGATAGCGATTGGTAAGTCGTTTACTACAGGTAGACGTTATGTTGACCGTTATATTTCTCTAGCCGGTCCTCAGGTGAAAGAGCCTCGCATCATTCATTCTCGAATGGGAGCCTCAACCAATGAAATGGTTGCAGGGCAACTTCATACCGGTGATGCGCGTGTTATCTCGGGTTCAATTTTAGGTGGTTTCCGAGCGGCTGGTAGTAGCGCCTTTATGGGGCGTTACACGCTGCAAATCAGCGTAGTGCCAGAAGGTCAGCCCCGCCAATTGTTACATTGGGTAAATCCTTTTCTCAAGCAGTTCTCTTTCTTGAACGTGTTTACAAATGCGCTAAGCAAAAACAAGCAGAGTTTCAAGCTCAGCAGTTCGCAGAATGGTAGTCCACGTGCGATGGTGCCACTAGGTGCCTATGAAGATGTGATGCCTCTAGATATTTTACCAACACAGTTATTACGAGCCTTGTTGGTGCGTGATACGGAAACGGCTAAAAAACTAGGCTGCCTTGAATTGGATGAAGATGATCTTGCGTTGTGTACCTTTGTTTGTCACAGCAAATATGAATATGGGCCAGCACTTCGTGCCTGTCTCGAAATTATCGAAAGGGATGGCTAGTGATGAGCGAGAAGAAAGCAAGCAAACTCAGAACTCTGCTCGACGATGCTCAACCACATTTTACCCACGGCGGTAAATATGAGCGTTTTTACGTGCTTTATGAGATGGTGGATACCTTATTTTACAGTCCTCCTAATACCACTGTTGGCGCACCGCATGTACGTGATGCCCTAGACCTTAAACGGGTGATGGGGTATGTCTGGATGGCGACATTCCCTGTCATGTTCATGGCCTGTTTTAACACCGGTTTACAAGCCAATATTGCCATGGCAAGTATGGGGCTTGAGTCGGCTGAAGGTTTACGTGGCTGGTTCATGGAACCATTTGGCTATGAGTCGGATAGTTTCTTATCCAATTTTATCCATGGGATGACGTACTTCCTGCCGATATATCTGACCACCTTTATCGTGGGAGGGATCGCTGAAGCTACCTTCTCCCTGGTGCGTGGTCATGAAATCAATGAGGGCTTCTTTGTTACCTCGATTCTATTTACCTTAACACTACCACCAGATATTCCTTTGTGGATGGTCGCGATGGGTATTACCTTTGGTGTAGTGGTTGGTAAAGAGGTATTTGGCGGAACGGGTAAAAACTTCCTGAACCCTGCTTTGGTAGGCCGAGCCTTCCTGTTCTTTGCCTATCCGGCAGATATGTCGGGTGATGCGGTATGGGTGGCGGTTGATGGTTATACAGCAGCGACGCCTCTAGGTGTAGCAGCGGCTGGCGGTATAGAAGCCGTCGTGCAAGGGCAAGTAACCTGGTTTGATGCCTTCCTTGGCGTAATACCAGGCTCAATTGGTGAAACTTCAACACTCGCGATCTTTATAGGTGGTGGTATTTTACTGCTGACCAAAATTGCCTCGTGGCGCATTGTTGCGGGGGTCATGATTGGTATGGTAGCCACATCATTACTCTTCAATCTGATTGGTAGCGATACCAACCCAATGTTCTCGATGCCTTGGCATTGGCATCTCGTTGTGGGTGGTTTTGCGTTCGGTATGATGTTTATGGCGACAGATCCTGTCACTGCGGCAATGACGAATAAAGGTCGTTTGTATTACGGGATTTTGATTGGTTTCATGGCGATTCTTATTCGTGTGGTCAATCCTGCGTTCCCAGAAGGTATGATGCTAGCGATCCTATTTGCCAATATCTTTGCACCGCTGATAGACCACTTTGTGGTGCAGTCTAATGTGAAGCGTCGACTCAAACGCGAAGCTGAAATCAGCGGAGGTGACCAGTCATGATGGGTAAGATAAAAGAAATACTAGCACTACCTAACGATAGTAAACAGAAAACCTTGTTCGTTGCCGTTGCTTTGTGTTTGGTGTGTTCGATTCTGGTATCAGGTGCAGCCGTTGTGCTGAAGCCGTTGCAGGATGCGAATAAGGCGTTTGACAAAAAGAAGAATATTTTGCAAATCGCGGGTTTGATGGAAGAAGGGAAGTCTGTTGATGAACTCTTCAAGCAAATCGAACCTCGTGTCATTGACATGGCGACGGGTGAGTATGTGGAAGGTATCGACCCTGTGACTTACGATCAACGTAAGGCCGCTAACGACCCTAAGCAAAATATTGTACTAACGGCTGAGCAGGACATTGCCGGCATTAAACGTCGTGCAAAATATACCTCAGTGTATTTGGTGAAAAATGGTGATCAGGTTAAATCCATTATCTTGCCAATCCATGGCTATGGTCTTTGGTCAACGCTATACGGTTTTCTCGCTTTGGAACCCGATGCTAGAACAGTAGTGGGTTTAGGTTTCTACGCACATGCGGAAACGCCCGGGCTGGGTGGAGAAGTTGATAACCCACAGTGGCGTGGTAAGTGGGTAGGCAAACAAGTCTACGGGCCAGACAATGATGTCATTATTCGAGTCATAAAAGGGGCGGTTGGTCCTGATACACCAGACGCTTATGCAAAAGTTGATGGTCTATCAGGTGCGACGCTTACCGCGCGTGGCGTTGAAAATATGCTGCACTACTGGTTGAGCGAACAAGGCTTTTCCAAATACCTCAGCAATATTCGTTCTAAAGGAGGTCAGTCATGAATCCTGAAGCTAAAAAGAGTCTGCTAGCACCGCTGGTCGATCAAAACCCGATTACCTTACAGATCCTTGGTATCTGTTCGGCACTAGCGGTTACCACCTCGGTAAAAACAGCATTATTGATGTCCGTTGCGCTGACCTTGGTAACCGCCTTTTCAGGCGCCTCAATCAGTGCAATTCGTCATCATATTCCAGGGAGTATTCGGATTATCGTGCAAATGACGATTATCGCTTCCCTGGTTATCGTGGTTGATCAGTTACTGAAAGCGTTTGCTTATGACACCTCCAAACAGTTGTCGGTATTTGTCGGCTTAATCATTACCAACTGCATCGTTATGGGACGAGCTGAAGCTTATGCCATGAAGAACAGTGTCGGTATGAGTTTCCTTGACGGTGTTGGCAATGGTCTTGGTTATAGTTTGATTCTTGTCATGGTCGCGGTCGTTCGTGAGTTATTCGGTGCAGGCTCATTAATGGGTTATCAGATCTTGCCACTGACGACTGATGGTGGTTGGTATCAATCTAATGGCATGTTGTTATTGCCACCGAGCGCATTCTTCATTATTGGCTTTATCATTTGGGGATTCCGTGCATGGAAGCCCGAGCAGAATGAAGAGCCAGATTTCAAAATTCATGAATCACACTCGCACACGGCGTCGGGGTCTCACTAATGGAAGATTTACTCAGTCTATTTATCAAGGCAGTCTTTGTTGAGAATCTCGCATTGGCCTTCTTCTTGGGGATGTGTACGTTCCTTGCGCTGTCTAAGAAGATCGAAACCGCGATTGGTCTCGGTATTGCGGTTGCTGTAGTGCAAACAATTACCGTTCCTGTTAACAGTCTCATCCTGAACTTTCTCCTGAAAGAAAACGCGATATTGCCAGGTGTTGATCTGACGTTTTTGGGACTGATCAGTTATATCGGTGTTATCGCAGCGATGGTACAAATCTTGGAGATGATCCTCGATAAGTACATGCCCTCACTTTACAACGCCTTAGGGGTATTTCTGCCATTGATTACGGTGAACTGTGCCATTTTGGGTGGTTCATTATTCATGGTTGAACGTGATTACACTTTTGTAGAAAGTACGGTTTACGGTATTTCAAGTGGTATCGGTTGGGCATTGGCTATTGTTGCATTAGCGGGTGTGCGTGAGAAGCTGAAGTACAGTGATGTACCAAAAGGTCTAGAAGGTTTAGGCATTACGTTTATTAGCGTTGGTCTTATGTCGATGGGCTTCATGGCCTTCTCTGGCATTCAGTTATAGCGGAGATATCGAGATGACGGTACAAATTTTATTAGGAATTCTGCTTTTTACATCGATTGTAATCAGCTTGGTTTTCATCATTCTGTTTGCTCGCTCTAAGCTTGTTCCAACGGGTAACGTGACCTTAAACATCAATAACGAACGTGAAGTTTCTGTGCCAGTAGGCAGCAAGTTACTCAGCTCATTGGCAGATAGTGGTTTGTTTGTTGCTTCCGCTTGCGGTGGTGGTGGAACGTGTGCCCAATGCAAGGTACAAATTCATGAGGGCGGCGGCAGTTTGCTACCCGCTGAAGAATCACATATCAATCGTAAAGAAGCGGCGCGTGGAGACCGCCTTGCCTGTCAGGTAACAGTGAAGGAGGATATGGAGATCGAAGTGCCTGAAGAGGTGTTCGGTGTTAAAAAATGGCAATGTAAAGTGCGTTCTAACAACAATGTTGCCACCTTCATTAAAGAACTCGTGCTTGAGCTTCCAGAAGGTGAGGATGTTGCCTTCCGCGCAGGTGGCTATATCCAGATTGAATGTCCTGCTTATGATTTGAAGTATTCTGATTTTGACATTCAAGAAGAGTATCGCGGGGATTGGGATCATTTCAAACTATGGGACATTGAATCTCATGTGAAAGAGCCAGATTTACGTGCTTACTCAATGGCGAACTATCCAGAAGAGAAGGGCACCATTATGTTGAATGTACGGATTGCAACACCGCCTCCAGGCTCTAAGGATATTCCGGCTGGCGTCATGTCATCCTATATCTTTAATTTGAAGCCAGGCGATGAGGTAACAATCTCAGGGCCATTTGGTGAATTCTTCGCAAAGGATACTGATGCAGAAATGGTATTCGTAGGTGGGGGGGCTGGAATGGCGCCCATGCGTTCCCATATCTTCGATCAGCTAGGGCGTTTGGCAAGTAAACGTAAAATTAGTTTTTGGTACGGCGCACGCAGCTTACGTGAAGCTTTCTATGTGGATGAGTTCAATAAACTTGCTGCAGAAAATGAAAACTTCACATGGCATTTGGGGCTCTCTGAGCCACAACCTGAAGATAATTGGGAAGGTCATACGGGTTATGTTCATGAAATTCTGTATAAAAACTATCTGAAGGATCACCCAGCCCCTGAAGACTGCGAATTCTATATGTGTGGGCCACCGATGATGAATGCGGCGGTTGTCGATTTATTGGATGATTTGGGTGTTGAAGAAGATAATGTCTTGTTAGATGATTTTGGCGGATAAGTATAAGCATGCAAATTTTCTTATTAACATTTTTAGTCCTTTGTTTAGCGGTATTTGGAATGTCGCTAGGCATGATCCTCAATAAGCGCGAGCTGAAAGGCAGTTGCGGTGGTATTGCGAATATTCCTGGGATGAAGAGTGACTGTAGTTGCTCTAACCCTTGCGAAAAGCGCAAAGCCCGTATGCAGAAAGCGCAACAAGAACAGCAGGAATACGCGCGAATTAATATCGATTTGTTGAGTAGCAGTACAAAAAAGCCTACAAAATAGTAAATTTCGAACATTTGCTATTCTCAGCGGAGCGCTGAATTGCTATAACAAGATCGTAAAAACACAACCTAGGAGAAAAATGCATGTCAGACACGTCATTACATGTACGTCATCATATGAACCCCAACTTTGTTAAGTTGAAACCCGATCAAGAAATTGGTGAGGTTATAACCCTGTTCAATAAGCTGCGTATTTTTGGTGCGCCTGTTGTCGATGATTTAGGTAATCTGGTAGGCATGATCTCGGGTACTGACTGCATTGAAGCTGCGGTTCAATCAAATTTTGATCCATCGTGGCGTGGTTACGTAAAAGACTTCATGACTGAGGATGTGCGTACCGTAGACGCTGAATATAGCTGTCTCTATGTCGCCAAAATGTTTCTCAAAGACACGTATCGTCGTTATCCTGTGATCGAAGATAATCGCGTTATCGGGCAGGTAGGGCGTGTTGATATCCTGCGTGCGCTAGAAAACGCTACATCCAAGTAATCCCTTATCCCCCCTTAGTTACGGGGCTCTGCCCCGTCACTGTTTGAGGTGGCTCTGCCGCCCGCTATTATTCTGGTCAGGATATGCACATCCATTATTTAGATAGCTTAAATTTTTTTCGTCAAGTGAGTGGCTCTATTTCCGGATGCGCTTCCATGTTCATGTAATTCCTATAGCTTGAGTATCGCCAATGCGCGGGGTCGTCAATGTATCCTCGTTCAATGGGACAATGACGCGCGTATTTAATACATCTAAAAGGTCGCTCTGCACATCAAGCAGGTAAGGAATATGTTCTTGGCTTGCAGGGTTGTTGTTACGATAGACATCAAACTGAGCCACTAAAACCCCCTCAAGCCACCACTAAAAACACCACGTTCCTCAATTCTTTGATTGTAAGATTCAAGTGCCTTCTGGTTATATGAATGTTACGTCTTTGTTTCTTACCCATTTCTTTACATTCAGGAATGGGGGATTCATATAGTCATCAAATCTGAGGTATCATAAGCATTCTATTGATCTGGGCAGTGGAGATTGCATGAATAAGGGCGCGAAGTTGTTAGTAAACGGTATTGTATTGGGTTTACTTACCGTTTTTGCCGTGATTGGTATCAAGAGTATGTTGGATGAGAAAAATCCAACTCCAGTTAATACTATTGCGCAAGAAGCTTCTCAAAATGAGTTGCTGGAAGAGGCTCCAAAAGATAAGCCCGAACAAACGTCACAAGACGCTCAGTCTTCTCCTGCCGAAAATGAAAAGACTGAATTGCAGCTTATTGATGAGTTTGGTGGTTTACAGCTAACCATTGGAAACCCTGCTAACCCCTCATATCCACCGAAAGGGCATTTTGTTATCAAGGATAATCTTGGTATTGAGGTTGCCTCTGTGTTGAATACTGATACCGCAAGCTTTGATCTCAAGCCGGGGGTGTATGAGGTGATGGTCATAATTCAGGGCCAAAAAAGTGCGAGGATGGTTGAGGTAAAGGCTGGCGAATATGTTACGGAACACTTTGCGTTAAATACGGCGAGCACTATTGAACAAATTGAGCCCCTTAAAAGTGACGAGGGAATTCTTGATGTGCAGGTTCGGGCAGCTGGTAGTAATGTGCCCCTGAAGGCCAATATCTATGTGCAACTTGCAAATGGTAAGCATGTTGCCAAGCAAAATTATGTTGAAGGGGCGGCCTTTAATCTGAGTCCAGGCACATATCGAGTGACCGTAAAGACCAAAGGTAAAAAAGATCTCGTTAGAAATCTAACTATTGAGCAAAGTGCTACGACTCGTGAGACTTTCAATCTACAGTCGTTAACCGAACAAGTGCCGATGAAAGAAAACGTTGTAGCACAAGGCACATTGGCGATGGCTTTTAAGTCATCCAACTTGGATATTACTACGTTCAAGCCACGATTTATGGTCAATGATAGGAAGGGAAAGGGAGTTGCCCGTGTTGCAGGGTTTGCCGCAGAGGTTAAACTTAGCCCAGGGGTTTACACTGTTCTAGCCATACTCGGAGAGGTGCGACGCCATCAAGAGATTACTATACAGGCGAATAAACTGAGTAAGGTAGAGTTTAATACTGCGAATTTTGGTGCTGTGGGTAAAGTGCCGCCAAAGAACCCGCCAATCCAAATGTCACAGAAAATGGGCGTGCTGCAATTAGTAGCCATATCGGGGGTCACTCAACAGCCATTAAAAGTGAATTACACGGTTTCCACCTTAGCTGGAAAGGTACTGAAGGCTGCTGATGCGGTATCGATTATGGAGGCTGCGATGAAGCCTCAGGATGTCATGGTTGATATTGCCTATCAGGATATCAAGGGGCGTGAGAGGATCACCGTGAAAGCCGGAGAGCCCAGTGTTTTTACGTTCACGATTACTCCAAGCAAGCCTAAAGAAGCATTTAAACAAGCCAATACTGCGCCAAATCGACTTGAAGATGTTTTATTGGAGCGGCTACAGTTAGAATTGAAAAAAAGGTTGGCACAATAAGAGAAATGTGAATAGATGATCACTGCTCTTCTAGGAATTTCATGATGCCTATGGCGATAGCATCGCTGATTCTTTTTTGATATTCCTTGTTGCTTAACAATACCTCTTCATCTTTATTTACAATAATTCCACATTCTACCAATATGGCTGGCATCCTGGCAGTACGAAGAACGGCTAGTTCCGGAAACGCATAAATGCCTTTAGTTTTATCGAGGAGTTTTCGGTTCTCTCCTTTGATAGGCATAGCATGATGTAGCGTCGGCACAAATCGGCTTTCTAGCATACTATCAGCGATGGCATTAGCTAATTGAAGGTTCTCCTTTTTATGTTGTGTTTGTTGGGAAATAAATAGTGAGTACCCTTTAAACCTCTCGCCATGTAAATACTCTTTTCCTTGGTATCGCCACCTTTTCAAAAATTGCAATTGCATAGAGTCATGGTGAATGGAAATAAAAACATCAGCTTTATGTTTATGCGCAAACTGAGTACGTTCTTTTAGACGTATTTTTTTTCCTTCGGGGTTTATCAGTAGCGTATTAGGATAGCCTTGTTCTTTTAGCTTCGCTTGCAGTTGAGTGGCAATGGTTTTGTTGAAATGAAACTCACCAACCCCTCTAGCACTCGTGGAACCGTGGTTTTTTAAAGTGTGCCCGATATCGATAGCAATAACGGCATTATTGTTGGCCATAAGTGTGCTTGCATAGCATGAGAATGCCAGGGTAATAGCCAGTAAAAAATTTTTCATATTCAAGAGTATAATGTGCTTGTCCAATGTTTCTTGGCTTTACTATGTAACGAGTCGATTCATCAGGTCAAGGTTATTTTTTGATGATGCTTATGGTTGAGTGATGGCATATCAGCTTTGTCATTGGATGCCTTGCTTCAAGTATTGAGAAGTGTGTTTGGGGAAGGGGAGTCGTGCATATTATTATCAAGGTTAGTTAGATGAGGGTCGGAGTATTGTGCTTAGTTGATGGAGAAGATACATAAAAATTCCACTGGGTATAAAACCCAGTGGATTTATTATAAACGGTAAACTACCCGTTCAGACCTAGCCCTACAGATACTCTAGACTTCCCTGTGAGGGTGAACAGTTGGCTTTGTTCGGCTACTTATCCATTACAACACAACTTTGGATACCCCTTTTTTGAAGTAGCGATTCCCTTGATCTGATGGCTAATAAGATAGCAAAGCCGGCAAGAGAGAGTTATTATTTTGGGGTAAATTATATGGAGTATAAAAATATTTCTAATGCATTGAATTTATTTAATATATTGTTAACATTTGCACTTTTTGTGCGCAACAAATAAGCATTTCAATGAAAGAAAAATAGGTACCAGGTCATTAGAGGCGAAACTTCTTCTTTGCATCTTTCTTTAAAGGGTTAATTTTTTCAATAATTCGGTTTCTTGAAATGGGATAAGATGGGCGAGGTTTTTTATCGTAAGACTCTTGAAATAAGGTTTGTAACTCTTCTGAATACGCGCTGATCGATTTAACCGAGCGATTGAGAATAACTCCTAGGACATCCCGTAAGAAAATGTTCTCTTTTACGGCATCTGTTTTTTCGAAGAACGCGAGTTGCTCCTTCAGTTCTTTCAGCTCCCTGTTTTTCTCTAGTAGGCGTTGCTGCCCAAAGGATTCCTGTCTGTTTTGTAGGGTGTGGTCTTGCTTTTGACTACGGATTAAAAGCACAATATGGCTACAGCTATTGAGCTGGCTTGTTTGATGTTTGCGAGGTGGAAAGAATTCTCCAAAAAAGTAGCCGCCTATAATGGGGGTGCTACTGAGTGCTAACGCGGCATAAGATGCTTCATGCTTGATTTGCTGCCCAAGGGTCATCACTCTTGAGGTACAAGCAAAGCTGATGCACAGCTCATAATTATCGTTGAGTTGATGAATGGCTTCTCGATATTCCTTTAGGATTTTCTGCGCATCGGGGAATGAAAAGCTGATTGCAAAGCTCTGTGGTAATGGTGCACCTAAGACTTCAAGTTTTTGTTGGTTTGTTACAATAAAGTCTCTTAAATAGGCTTTGTTATCAGGTTCATGGATCCATAATGGGTATTCAAGCATGCTTGATGCGGAAGAGGTAAGAGGATGTTTTTTTCCTTGTAAAAAACTGATAGGGTTTTGTCCTTCAATTTCGATGATTTCTTTAACATCAGCTTGTAGATCATACTTTTCTTCATCATCCAGCCAACCGAATGAATAAGCAAAATCATATTCTACTTCTCCTGTGATGTGTAGATACACCATGGCTTGGGTGAAAATCTTACATTGACCTGCTTGGGCAAAAAGTTGGTAGGAGTTTTCAATTGGGAATTTGTGGTCATCTGAAGGGTTGTTGAGTAATTCGGGGGAGAAAAAGTCAGTTGAGGAGCCACCAAAAATCCCAACGTGTTCTCCTAATGTTGTTTGTAGGTCTGCAATCAATCCTTCAGTATCTACTCCGAAGTAAGAGGAATAAATGAGGCAAAGTTCATTCTTATTGTTTGTTTGGTTTCTTTTGGAAAACTCTTCTTGCAAGGCCACCTTTAAGGTCTTGTTTTTTTGTTGATGTGATAGTTGGTCAATGATACCTGTTCTAAACGTTAGAGTGTCAGAGACAAGCAAAACAATAAAAATGCCTTGCTGTTGATATCCTTTGTCATCAGTCATGCCTGCAGTGATGGATGAGCCAATGAGTTGAAGCGCATTATAGTGAAGTGTTAGTTCGGAACATAATTCGGCTAAGAATTCGTTATCTTGTGCAAAGGAGGAGTAGATGATTCCTACTTGAGGTCGGTAAATATGTAATTGCTGGTCTAACTGTTCAAGCAAAATAGTAGCTGCTGACTTAGCTTCTGTTAGATTTGTGAATGCTGTTACACTTTTTAACATATTCGAATGCCCCTTCATTGCATCTTGCCAGTATAACGAAAAGTGGCGAGTAGATTGCTAAATATATGAGAGTAAAAGCTTGAAGGGTAAGTGGTTTTGCTTCAGGTATAGAAATGAGTGTTGCAACAGCTTGCTATCCTGGAGGCGCTTAG
>CACVAY010000080.1 GCA_902727985.1 uncultured Thiotrichaceae bacterium
AGTACGCTGACGACTTTCTTCTGTTTTAAAAGCTGGGCGGCTTTGCTGGACTTCATGCTGATCGGACTGGAACGAAAACATCAGCCGGATGACATTGAAACCTGGGTGTTAAAATGAGAATTGCTGTCTATCATCTATTAATCAGTATCTTCATTGTTGGTTCGATACTAACTTTTGTTTTCAACTACTGGTCTCCAGGATCGTTCAGTTAAGTCTCTGGGTTGACGCAGGTAGTCCTGATTATGGTAGCGATTGATCTTGTTTTAGGGCCCCTATTGACATTTGTTGTCTTCAAACCCAAAAAGCCCAAACTTGCATTCGATCTTGCCGCTATCGCTGTTATGCAAATGATCGGTTTACCTTGGTCACCACCAACGATAGGGTTTACTGCCGTCTTGATTCTTACCACTTTTGCTTTTGAACATCTTCTGCGAATTGATGATGAGTGCACCTAGTCGAACCATTTTACAGTATAGGTGTTGCTCACAACCAGTTTTCGACCTTCAACGTTGGTACGCGACTAAATTCACTTACATTATCAGTAACCATAATCAAGTTTTCTGATAATGCATGGGCAGCAATCAGCAAGTCATTGGGCCCAATAATTTTGCCTGTTTTTTGTAAAAAATGACGTATCTCTCCATAATGAACATCCGCAGGAGAATCATAATTTAGTATTTGA
The DNA here is from genome assembly GCA_902727985.1 of uncultured Thiotrichaceae bacterium. Classification (GTDB taxonomy): domain Bacteria; phylum Pseudomonadota; class Gammaproteobacteria; order Thiotrichales; family Thiotrichaceae; genus HyVt-477. Next base: position 683 of record CACVAY010000080.1, read on the forward strand.
ATTGACTCTAACAAACGTTCAACACGCCGGGTAAGTTGAGCAGAAGCTTTTTTTCTGATGCCAAATTGCATTTCTGAAGCAACAATAATACTGGTGTATATTTTGTCAGCACCGACTTCTCTAACACGAAGTGCTGCATGGCCTTGAGGATCTTTCACCAGAGTTGAAAGAATGTTGGTATCAAGCAAATATCCTACTTGCTTCATAATTCAATATTATCCAAAGGTAGCAAGTCATCATCGACATCGGGAAAGGCAACATCCAATGGCTCTAAACTATCTAATAACTCAACTAAATTAAGTTGTTTAACTTCTTCAATAATGAGTTTATCACCCTCCTTCCGGATAATAGCCTTTTTGCCCTTAAGCTCAAATTCACGCGGTATACGTATAGCCTGATTACGTCCATTACGAAATAAACTAACATGTCGTTCTTTAAAAGCAAATTGCATACGATAACTCCAAAGCACAAAAGCATATGCATAAAGCATATGCCAACATTCAATCAACATCAAGATTTATTACAATACAGCGATTAACAATGCATAGGTTCACTCTTGAGAAAAATATAAAGAAGGACTTCGTCGCTCGGTAGACTTTGACAAAGCGGTATGAATAACATTGCTAGCATGAGGGACATAATTGTTGTCGCTTTACTAAAAAGCGACCACACGATTTTCTTTTAGGATACGCAGCCACCTTAGACCACTTCACCGATCCGACCAGCTTCAGCGGCGAATGCTTCGAGACTGACATGCTTCTCTAAGATCGTGAGTAAGTCGCTTTGGCATTAACCACTTGTCTGACTTATGTCTCCTTTTGAATCATACTTGCTCTATTATCACCCCCACGTATCCAAATGCATGAGTGTCATCTCCAGCAACGATAAGGATATGTTTATATAACTAAAACAACCCCAAGGGTAATACATGAATATTGTCAAAAAAACGATTGTAGGGCTTACTACTGCCTTGATTCTTACCACTTCTGCTTTCGCTGGCATGGTCAATATCAACAAGGCTGACGCGCTGACGATGCAAAAGAACTTGAAAGGTGTTGGCAAGGTAAAAGCTGAATCTATTGTTAAATACCGCAAGCAGCATGGTGCATTTAAGAAGATTGAAGATATTGTCAATGTTAAAGGTATTGGCCCCAAAATTTTGAAGAAAAATCTTAAGGATCTTTCATTGAAACAAGGAGCTGTGAAGACGATCATTTCTAACAAGCAACCAACTAATGCTAAAGTCGAAAAAGCCCCTGAAGCTGCCCCAGCTTTAAAAGAGACAACACAAGAATCAAGCAAGTAATTACCTCATAGTTACCTGTTCTACCATCATGTAGAACAGGTATTTCTCTTTTTCCTCTCCCATCAAAACGCTCAGTATCTAGTTTCCGAGATCTACTGCGATATGTTAACCTCGCAACATGGCTCACACTCTCCTACGCGTCGCAATTCCACGTCCGCTTTTTCGTTTTTATGACTACTATTATGAAGGTGAGGGTATACCTCAAATTGGCTCTCGTGTAAGAATCGACTTCGGTCACACTGAAATGACGGGGCTCATTATTGAGCTACCCAAAACATCTTCAGTTGAGGAGCTTAAGCCAGTTCTAAAACTACTCGATAAAGTGCCACTTATTAATGCTGCTACCCTAAAATTTTTACGTTGGGCAGCTAATTACTATCATCATCCGCTTGGAGAGGTTATCCAGAATGCTCTCCCAGTCGCCTTACGAGCTACGCGTCAGATACCCACTTCGTTAAAGTGGCACATTACTCAAACCGATCAATCCGAAACATTAAAAAACGCCCCAAAACAACAAGCGCTTTACGAGTTTTTATGTGAAGAAGCTGTAGGGATAAAAGAAGAAGTGTTAAAACAGAAATTGGGCACTTCTTACAAAAACACCTTAAAGCAACTCTCTAAAAAAGCCCTAATTGCTTCTGAGATATGTGAAGCTGAGTTCATCATGCCCACAACCATGTTAGACAACGCGACAGCTCGTTTACAGCTAACGAAAGAACAAAGTGATTGTGTAGAACAAATCAAGGGCATTGCTAACTCGGATTCGCCCATGCCTGTTTTACTCCATGGCATTACTGGCAGCGGAAAAACTGAAATCTATTTACATGCTATTGAACCGACTTTGGAAGAAGCTAAGCAAGTATTGATATTGGTGCCAGAAATTGGTTTAACCCCGCAACTCACCCAGCGTTTTCAATACTTCTTTCCCAAAGCAAAAATTGTCTTACTACATTCAAAACTCGCCAATATCGAACGCATGAACGCCTGGTTGGCCGCACAAACCGGGCAAGCAGACATTATCATTGGGACACGATCAGCCGTCTTCACACCTATCCCTCGATTAGGGCAAATCATCATTGATGAAGAGCATGATGCCTCATTAAAGCAGCAAGAAGGCTTTCGCTATCACGCACGCGACTTAGCCATTAAACGTGCCCATGATCAAAAGATCCCAATCATTATTGGCAGCGCAACACCCTCTCTAGAGTCTTATTACAATGTGCAAAGTGGTCGTTATCATTACCTACTACTAAAAAAGCGCCCAGGCGCAAGAGTTCAACCAGAAGTGCTCTTACAAGATGTACGAGGCTTGCCATTGGAGGCTGGGCTATCCCCTCCGCTGATCAAAGCCATCAAAGCCCATCTTGAAGCGGGCAATCAAGCGATGGTATTTCTCAATCGCCGTGGCTTTGCCCCCGCTTTGTACTGTCCTCAGTGTGGCTGGCATGCGCAATGCAAAAGTTGCGATGCGAATATGACCTACCATGCACATAAGCAGAAAGTCATCTGCCACCATTGTGATTATGAAGAAACAGTAAAACCTGCCTGCCCCGATTGCGGCAACACCCATATTTCTACCAAGGGACAAGGTACAGAGCGCCTAGAACATACCTTACAGACCCAACTCCCTAACTCACACATTGTTCGCATTGATCGTGATACCACTCAACAAAAACATGCTCTCACTGAAAAACTCAAAGTGGTCAATGCAGGTGATCCCGTTTTGCTCATCGGTACACAAATGTTGGCTAAGGGACATGACTTTCCAAACCTGACCTTAGTCGGCATTCTGGATGTTGACCAATCACTCTTTAGTACAGACTTCCGAGCATGGGAAAAGCTGGCGCAACTCGTGATCCAAGTCTCAGGGAGAGCTGGACGTGCCGAAAAGAAAGGCACTGTTATCTTGCAAACATCCCAACCTGAGCACCCATTTTTTCACACCCTGCTCACAGGAGGCTATCTGGCGATTGCCAATCAATCGCTACAGGAACGTAAGAACTGGCACTTTCCCCCTTATGCCCATCAAATGCTGATTCGGGCTAATGCGGCAAAACAAGAACACGCAAGTAATTTCCTGCAGGACTTAAAAGACAGTATTGCTGAACATGCTTCAACAGACTGCATTCTCCTTGGCCCCGCGCCATCTCCAATGGAAAAAAGAAATAATCGCTATCGCTTTCAACTTCTAATCACCGCAAAAAATCGTAAGCAACTCCATCAAATGGCACAAGAAATGACGATTAATTCGGAAAATATAAAGAAACGTGGCGGCTTGCGCTGGTCAATCGACATTGATCCAATCGACTATTCTTAATCCCTAAAAAGCTTTTGTTATTTTTTAGCTGAGAGTTTGCGAAGCACATGAGCTGCTGCAAAAAAACCAAAGGGAGCGGTGACCACAACAGATGAGCCAAAACCTCCCGCACAATTCAAACCACTCGCGGCAGCACCAGAAGGTTTATTGGGTGAGACATCACCATTGCCATCGGGATAGAGCAATTGCTCGGGTGAGTAAACACAAGGAACACTAAACCGACGCGCAGGATTTTCAGGAAAATTATAGTCTTTACGCAGGAGCTTGCGTGTTTTAGATAAGAGAGGGTCTTGAATACTGCGCGACAAATCATCAATCTTAATCTGACTCGGATCAACCATGCCACCCGCACCACCAAGGGTAACGAGCTTGATTTTATTACGACGGCAGTAGGCAATTAAAGCCGCTTTAGTACGGAAGCTATCGATACAATCAATCACCCAATCATAACCTTGCCCCAAAATTTCCTGTTGATTGTCCGTCTGAATAAAGTCGTCAATCAAATTGACCTTACACTCAGGATTAATAGTCGTAATACGCTCTGCCAAGGCTAAACCTTTTGCCTTACCCAAGGTATCACTCGTCGCCTGTAACTGACGATTGATATTGGATTCAGCAACATGATCCATATCGACCAGAGTCAATTCACCAATCGCATTCCTTGCCAAAGCCTCAACCGCCCAAGAACCAACACCACCAAGGCCAATCACGCAAACATGCGCCTTAGTAAAAGCTTGTAATCC
>CACVAY010000081.1 GCA_902727985.1 uncultured Thiotrichaceae bacterium
CCCGCTTTTAAATCAGGCGGGAAAGGCAGTTGCGTGAGTTGTTCGTAGAACTCGGTTTTATCTGGCTCTGCTAGCGTGTCGATACGCATCACTTGCGCAGAGATATTGTCATCACTTTGATTTAATGTTGCGACTTCAAGCAATTGCTGTGCAGCTTGATCGGGTGATGCCGCGTTCTCAAGAACCTCCAAAATCTCTTGATCCGAAACAAAGTCATGCACACCGTCGGTAGTAAACAGATATTGATCACCCTCTTCTACGGCAGTTGCCCGATAATCAATTTCCAGATGGGTGTCGATACCAATAGCCCGGCTTAGATATTCACGATCATTCGTAATCCAGACGCGGTGATCACGCGTTAATTGATCCAGCGTATGATTTCGGAAACGATAAATCCGGCTATCACCAATATGAAACAAATGTGCGGTATGGGATTTGAGTACCAATGCACTAAAAGTGGTCACCATGCCCTTTGCGGTGCCATATTTTTGTTGCCCCTGACTATAGAGCCACGTGTTTAATGCGGTCAGAATTTTGGTGGCTGCTTGTTTCACCGTCCATGATTCGGGCGTACCAAAGTAATCATCAATAAATTGGGCCACGCTGACCTGGCTAGCTTCTTTACCACCATCACTGCCACTCATTCCATCAGCGATAGCAACAGCGATACCTTTACTGGCAAGCTGAATGGCGTTTTCTGTTTGCTTAGAAGGAATATGCGAGCCAAGAAAATCCTCATTGTCTGGCTTGATGCCAGCGATAGAGGAATGGCCAATCGTAACGGCGAGGGAGTTGGGCATAAGTTTCGGCCAATAAATGATTAGAACCCCACAGCGTTTAGCAAAACACGTTGTGGGGCATGATAAATCCCATACTGGAACTATTTTACATCAATCATTTGCACAGTCCCATCCGGTAATGTTTCTGTGATTTGTCCTTCTGGCTCTTCGAGGAAGAAAACAATCAAAACTAAGACTACGGCAGAGACAATGCCGATAAACATAAAGAACTGATCATAGTCGACTAGGGAGTTAGCCGTTAGGAAGATCACCGCTCCGACATTACCGAATGCGCCTGCCATGCCTGCAATCTGCCCTGTCATACGACGCTGAATTAATGGCACCATGGCGTAAACCGCGCCTGAACCAGCTTTAGAGAAGATGCCACCAATAATAGTTGTACCAACGACCAAGGCAACCGACCATTCTTTACTCACAAAACCTAGCGATAAGAAACTGAGGGTTATGCCACCAAAGACAATCATCAGCGTCAGCTTTCGACCAATCTTATCACTAATCCAACCACCACCCGGGCGCGCAACAAGATTGATAAACGGGTAGATGCCTGCCAGTAATGCAGCGGTTACTTTCGGTAATTCAAACCATTCCACATAGAACATTGCCAGCATGGATACCACCGCCAGCTCTGTACCAAATGTCACTAAGTAAGCCCAATCCAAAATTGCTACTTGTTTGAACTTATAGCGCTGCATGGCAGGCACTGGCTCTTTCAAAACATGTGAATTCACTTGCCATATTTTCCACACTTGGAGGAAATAAATAGCCGCCAATGCCGCGTAAATAGCATAAGTGGCAGTTTGGCTAATCAAGCCCATGTTTTCGGGTGATAATTTCCATGTAAGCACGCCCAAAGCAAGGAACAGCGGGATATTCATGAGTATATAAAGCGCTAAATCGAAACCGCTAGTGACTTCCATCGCCCCCGTCTTCTTTGGCTTGAAGTAGGTTGAGCCTTTAGGTGTGTTTCTCACCATAAAGTAATACGCAACACCATAAGCAATCGCCGCAATACTTGCTAAAGTAATCGCATAACGCCAGCCATCTTCACCGCCATAATTGGCCGCAATAAACGGTAAGGTCATGGCTGCACCGGCAGAACCAAAGTTCCCCCAACCGCCATAAATACCTTGCGCGATTCCCGTTTGTTTCGCGGGGAACCATTCGCCAATCATACGAATGCCTACCACAAAACCCGCACCAATAAAGCCGGATAAGAATCGCAAAATGGCTAGCTGGTCATAGCTATTGCCCCACGCAAAAGCGATGCTGATCAAGCCGCCCAGTACCAAAATACTGGTATACATGATTCTTGGGCCCAGCTTATCCACTAACATGCCTACAACAATTCTGGCTGGAATGGTCATCGCAACATTTAAAATGAGTAAGACTTTTGCCTGCTGATCGGTGAGCGCTAATGCTTCTTTGATGAAAGGCATCATCGGCCCTAACCCTAGCCAGACGACGAAGGTCATAAAGAATGCGAACCAGGTGTAATGCAATGTTCGGATATTCGCTTTGCTGAACGCAAAGATATTGAGTCGATCAGACCCAGCTTGAGGTGACATGGTTAGCTCCATTGCTAAAAAAATAAACTTCATTGTTGCAACGAACTAAGCAATATCTATGCCAACCAACTTTTAACTCTGTCTAATAACTTTTCTATTGTCGACAATAGGTTTCTCGAATTTTCCCGCAAGCAGCGACTTGCGTTTTTTACAGCCATTTCATTCTCATCGCCCAACAACAGAACACACAAAATGTCTGTGAGCATTATTGGTGCGAGTCCAGTGGTTATTAAAAATCCGATAAGGGGTTCCCTCAAAAAGTTAGCGCCCTCATCAAAAAACTCTTATCACTATACATTCAATGTTCGTATAATACGAACTAAACAAACAATATAATCGAATTTTATTTAGTAAAAAAATCCACATAATAATTACCATAACAGCACTTGTAACGTGCAGTTACTTAATACGGTGAATATTTCACAATGTTTTTAGATCTCTGCTCATAAGGAACCATTCAATATGCAAATAAATATTAAAGCCCTTGGTTTTACACTAACTAAAGCGTTGAAAGAACATACTCGAAATAGAATTTATGCTCATATGAGCCGTTATGGTGAGCGTATTCAACGGGTAAATGTACGTCTAGATGACATTAACGGCCCTCGTAAGGGTGAAGATAAACGCTGCCAAATTCAAGTTACCTTAGCTGGGCTACCCAGTGTCAATATCGAGAGCATTGAGTCCGACATGTATATCGCCATCACACGAGCGGTTGATCGTTCTGGTCGGACTGTGGCAAGAAAAATCGATCGTTTTAGAGACCTTAGCATTCAGAGTGTGCGTGATTCAGGTAATAAAGAAGATCTACTATGACCGACTACACAATGACAACAAATGCAAAGCCACAAAAACGCTCTACCCCTTTTGCTGATCTGGTTTTTAGCATCATTATTCCTTCTATTATCCTGTTGAAATTGAGTAGCCCAGACAGTTTGGGGGCTACCCCAGCATTGTTGTTAGCGCTTGCTTTCCCGATTAGCTGGGGCTTATACAGTCTTCTGGTTAACAAATCATTTAACTTTATCGCCTTACTAGGGCTGGTCAGTGTTGGTTTAACCGGTGGTATTGGCTTACTTAAATTAGATCCTCAATGGTTGGCAATTAAGGAAGCTACCATCCCTGCACTGATTGGTATTGCTGTATTAATACTAGCTCAGACAAAATATTCATTATTGAACTGGTTAGTTTTCAACCCAACCATTATGAATGTCGAAAAGATCAAGGCTCGTCTGGCGGAAACTGGACAAGGAAAGCATTTTGAATCACGTTTACTCATCGCAACCTACTATTTAGCCGGAACATTCATGCTTTCTGCCGTTTTGAACTATGTACTTGCAAAATGGCTGGTAACAAGCCCTGCAGGAAGCGAGGCATTCAATCAAGAACTGGCTAAAATGACCATGATGAGCTACCCCGTCATTGCCATTCCTTCAACATTAGCGATGATAGGCATCATCTACTTTTTGTGGAAAAGCATACATACAAGCACGGGGTTAGAATTTGAGGAGATTATGGCAGGAAATCACAATGAAAAAAGAAAATAAGCCAATGGTGGATGAAAACCCTCTACGCATTCCACGAACAATACGTGTCTTGATTGGTGTTTTATTAATGTTTGCAACTGTGGGCACTGTTTCCTTACACGCTCTATTTGGATAGATCATGAACAAGCCATTTGAATACAAATCGTTGTGGAAAATAGATACCTTGGTAAACTCAGCCACACATTATGCACAAAAGTGGCTTCCAAAAGGACTGGCTACTATTGAGCAACGAGGTCTTCATACCATTAACAAGGTCAATGAGTTTCGCCAACAGCGACAAGAACTCAAAAAGCGAAAGCCAACAAAAGCAAGATTAATCTGGGTACTTCCAACCCCGCTATTGCTCGCAAGTTTTTTTGACTTAATAACGGCACAGCTTGGTAGTTTTATTGTCAATGCAGTTGCCTGCATGATGTTCCTGTTTGCAGCTATTTTAGCGCGTAAAGGTTTCCTTCAAGAGGTGACTTTAGAGCAGAATAGCTTGAGAAAATTAGATGCTTTGCCTTTTAAGACGCTTGGTGCAGCATTAGTAGGGTTTGCAACGTTATGGACAGCTTGGCTAAGTGTTGGGCATGGAGCAGGCATGTCTATCCTCTATGGCGTTGGAGCATTTAGTGCTTTCACTTTGCTATACGGACTGGATCTCAGGCTAAAAAACACTCACAGATTTCGCGCATCAAAACCCAGCGAGAAAGCTGTCATAGAAACCTTACAACAAGCTACTGCCAAGCTAGTAGAGATAGAAAAATCTGCACAGATTATTCAACACCCCGAACTCCAACAGCGACTGTACCGGATCGTTGAACTAGGAAAAAAGATCTTAAACGAAATCGCAAATAATCCAGCGTTAGCAGAAAACACGAGAAAGTTTCTCAATGTCTATCTTGATGGGGCAAGACAGGTTGTCATCGCTTATACAAAGAGCCATGCTAAATACACAACACATCCACTTGAAACAAACTTCCGTCACATTCTGATAACGATAGAAGAGACCTTTACAAAACAGTACGAAAAAATTTTAGAGAAAGACTCTATTGAATTGGAGATTCAGATAGAAGTCTTGCGCACCCGACTTAAGCACGAAGGATTGATATAATTAGCAAA
>CACVAY010000082.1:0-3772 GCA_902727985.1 uncultured Thiotrichaceae bacterium
GCAGCGTATAGATATAACCTACCGGGTCATTTTTTGCGGCCTGAAGCTGGGTATCGTCATCGAAAGAGATGTAACGATAACCCAGCTCCTCACCCACGCTCTGCGCCAGCGTTGTTTTGCCGCATTGTCGTGACCCATGTATCAGGATCACTGGTGTATCCGCAATCGCTTCGCGGAGCTGCGTTTCAGAAAATCGGGGGTACAAAGCACTATCTTTCATTATTGGGAAAACTCATTGCAGACATTCTTTCATCTAGTTGAAAGAATAATATCGTCCAATTGTAAACTTATCTTCGTCCAATTGAAATAATTTCCCCGGCTAATTATAAGTTTTATTGCAAACAGAATACCTATGACAACAAAGATTAGTCTGATTATGAGGATCTTGACAGGACATCAAGAAAACAGGGCAATCGGGCTTAAATTATCCCAAGCACTTTAAGTAAGTATTGATTCTCCCAGCCCGCTATAGCAATGAGGGCTGACGTGTCTGCTACAATAGGGCATGTTGTGGCTAAGGGTTAATCAATTCTAATGTGTTTTTTATTGATTAAGCGGATTGCTTTTCGCTAAATAGGTGCGAAGTTCTTCAGAGATCCGGTTGTCGCTGGCAACTCTGTGCCAAAAATCGCGTGCCATTTTGAGCGCTATTGTTGTCTCGGCTTCACGTGCTGAACTTAAGTCTGGCGGTGTATAGCTGTAGGGTGAGATTTCGCCATTGCTGTGGGGGGCGAATCCCATAGAGCACATGTCGTAGATAGGTAAAAGACTGAAAGTCTCTTTATTAATACCAAGGCTTAAATTGCCCAGGTGCATATCGGTGTTGTTGATTAGGCGGCCGAAGTGCCAAAGAGCATTGATAGTAAAGTGGTCTTCTTGGCTAAGTAGCTTTTGTTGGTAGAGTTTTAGCGATACTTTGTTCCAGTTGCTTGCCAAGCCCGTGAATTCAGCGTCTATGGCTTGGAGGGATAGCATTGGCATGCGTCCATGTTCACCGACTCTATCGAAGCGTTGTGATTCTAAAAATAGTCTATCCCCTTTTTCAATCAGTCTAGTGGTGGCTGCTGGAAATTGCTTGGCTTGTAATGCTTTGGTTGCATTGTATTCAGTGATTAGAATGTCCCGCCAACGTTGCGCTATTTTGTCATTTCCTTTGGGAGAAAACTTTACGATGACATGAGAGAGTCGTTCTGCACAGTAGGCGGTGAATTTGGGTTGTTCTCCTCCCGTTGATGATCCTGGGATGGCTCCGCTCATAACGCTTTCGGCGAGTCTGGGGTAATCATTTTCTGTGATTTTTTCTGCGTCACGTCTTACACGAATGGTTGTTTGAATACCTAGTTTGAAGTTTCCCGGTAAATCGTCACCATTGGCAATGAGGTATCGACCAATATGTGAGCTATTCCAATGTCTTGGGTCTGAGGGGAAGTCGCTTGATTGTTTGGAAATTTCAGCCGCAATTTGACGTCCCAGGAAGCCTTGTGGTGCAAGGTCGTAGAGAAAATAGGGTAGGTCTTCATAGAGCCCATTGCCTTGTTCTCCAAGAAGCACCTTGGGTATTCCCGTTAAGGGGGTAACGAAAAAACCACCTGGCGCCAAGGGGCGAATAAGTGCAACGAAAGCAGTATTTCCGTGAGTATCGACCATTGCGAGGTGGAGTTTGTCATCTCCGCCGAATGCGTTGCGGGTAAGGGCATATTGAGGGGAGCGACCATTGGCAATTTTGATAATTCTGTCGCCCAATTGCTTGAGCTGGCGTGCTACCGCAGTTTGATTTAGCCCTGTTGCGGCCTGGATTTCCTTTGAGGTCGCAATACGCTGAGAAAGATATTCTGAGATAGAAAATGCCATATGATCAGAGAATGACTTACATTCTGACTAGCTTTGTTAGCGTTTATTCTATAGTAAAATTTTGAATATTCAATATATTGAACGATTTTTGGTTGGTGGGGTGGCTTGTATTTTGACTAGCCTTTCGTAAGGCGGCTAAGAGTTAGCCGCCTTATTTGAGGGGGTGAATGAAGGGAGATTACTCCCAGTTCAGCGCACCACCGGTTTGATATTCAGTCACGCGAGTTTCAAAGAAGTTCTTTTCTTTTCGCATATTCGCTTGTTCATCAAGCCAAGGCAATGTGTCTTTTGCGCCGGGGAAGGGTTCTTCCAAACTTAGCTGACGTGCGCGACGATTGGCGATGAAGCGGAATTGCTCGATATGCTCGTCTGCGCTGTAGCCTAAGATTGGGTTACGCAAGATGTAACGTGCGTAACCCTGTTCTGCAGCTTCTGATTCATCCCACATATCGCGGATCAATTTCGGGTCGAGTGATACGTCATTTTCAAGAATAATCTGCTTTACTACGCGAATACCAAATGAAGCATGCATAACTTCATCACGCATGATGTATTGCAGTTGTTCGGCTGTGCCTTTCATGAGTCCACGGCGCTGTAGGGCAAAGATCGGGCTAAATCCGTTGTAGAACCAGCTACCTTCGAAAACGCCAGAGAAAAACATATAGGACATGACGAAGTTGTTGAGTTCGTCTTTGTTAGTCAGGTCGATATCAGAGCGTAAAACAGAGTTCAGGCGATTGTTAGCAACTTGAATTTTCTGATTGATTTCAGGGACTACGCGATAGCGGTTGTAGACTTCACTTTGATCCAGACCAATGGTTTCAATGCAGTGTTGGTAAGTCCAGGTATGCATTGCTTCTTCGTAAACTTGGCGAGCTTGATAGATTTGTAGCTCAGGTGCTGTCATCTTTTCCATGACAGCCAGGCCGATATTACGCATTGCTAACACGTCAGAGGTGGTTAGATAGGCAAGTACATTGGTGTAGACGTGACGCTCGTCATCAGTGAGTTTGTGATGGAAGTCGTGTACATCCGCCGTCATATTGACGTCTAGCGGTGTCCAATGGTTTTTATTGGCATTGAGGAAGTATTCCCATGCCCACGGGTATTTGAAGGGTGCTAGTTGGTTTACATCGGTTTTACCATTGATAACCCGCTTGTCTTCAGCACGAACAGGGTCAAGACCTGAAGGAATATCTTCGTAGGTAATGTCGGCTGTGTTTGTCGGGGCCGCTGGTGCTGCAGTAGGTGGCTCTGACTTTGCTGGCGCTGGTGTTTCAGCGGCAAATGAGGGGGCGTTCATCACTTTAGGGCTGAGCGCTACTTCGTCTTGTGTTTCAACAACAGGCGCTGGTTTTTTGGTGGTTTGTGAACCGCCTAGAGGGTTATCCCAATCTAACATTTTTTACTCCGTATTTTTTATCACTCCACTCGTTGTATGAGTGGAGGTTTATCTAGGTGGTTTATTGGCAAGCGTCGCAGTCAGGATCAAGGATTGAGCACGCTGCTGGTGCCTGGCTTGCTGGGGCACTGTTTTCAGTGGTATTCGATGAGTCCGATTTCTCCATGTGCGTTGCGCCTAGCGTACGTAAGTAGTAGGTGGTTTTAAGGCCACGTACCCATGCCAGCTTATAGAGATCATCTAACTTTTTACCTGACGGTTCTGCCATGTATAGGTTGAGCGATTCGCCTTGGTCGATCCATTTTTGGCGACGGCTGGCCGCTTCGATTAACCAGCGTGAGTCGATTTCAAAAGCAGTTGCATATTTGGCTTTTAACTCTTCTGGAATACGATCAATGGGTTGAACGCTACCATCGAAGTATTTCAGGTCATTTGACATCACGTCATCCCATAAATCCAGGTCTTTTAATTCATTGATCAGGTATGGGTTAACAACTGTGAATTCGCCTGACAGGTTCG
>CACVAY010000082.1:3872-25067 GCA_902727985.1 uncultured Thiotrichaceae bacterium
TCTTTTAATTCATTGATCAGGTATGGGTTAACAACTGTGAATTCGCCTGACAGGTTCGATTTGACGAAAACGTTTTGGTAAGTCGGCTCGATAGATTGGCTGACGCCGCAGATGTTGGAAATGGTTGCTGTCGGGGCAATTGCCATTACGTTGGAGTTGCGCATGCCGTGCTTCTTCACGGCTTTGCGTAGTGTGTTCCAGTTCATTGTTGAGCTTTGATCAACCGTGAGGTAATCGCCACGCTCTTTTTCTAACAACTTGAGAGAGTCGATCGGAAGAATACCTTGGCTCCACAGAGAACCTTGGTAGCTTGGGTATTTACCCCGTTCCTCTGCTAATGCATTGGAACCTTTGATGGCGAAGTAAGACACGGCTTCCATGCTCGTATCGGCAAATTCAACGGCTTCTACGGTTGAATAAGGGATGTTGAGTTTATAGAGCGAATCCTGGAAGCCCATCAAACCTAAGCCAACAGGGCGATGACGCATGTTTGAGGTACGCGCTTGTGGAACGCTGTAATAGTTATAGTCAATAACATTATCGAGCATGCGCATGGCAGTCGTAACGGTTTGTTCTAGCTTCTTCATATCGAGACCGTCTTCGGTCACGTGAGCTGGGAGGTTAACTGAGCCAAGGTTACAAACGGCAATTTCATCGACGTTGGTGTGTAGGGTGATTTCTGTACAAAGGTTTGAACTATGTACTACGCCTACGTGCTGGTTTGTGTAGCGAATGTTGCAAGCATCTTTGAAGGTAACCCAGGGGTGACCTGTTTCAAATAACATGCCTAACATCTTTCGCCAGAGATCAAGGGCCTTCACTTTGCGTGATAATTTGATCTCACCTGCTTCGGCTTTTGCTTCGTATGCGGTATAAGCTTTTTCAAAAGCACTACCGTATAAGTCATGCAGATCAGGGGTGTCATCAGGTGAGAAGAGCGTCCAGTCTTTTTCTTCGGCCACTCGTTTCATGAATAAGTCAGGAATCCAGTTGGCTGAGTTCATGTCGTGGGTACGACGACGCTCATCACCCGTGTTTTTACGCAGCTCTAAGAATTCTTCAATGTCAATGTGCCATGTTTCCAGGTACGCACAGACGGCGCCTTTGCGTTTACCGCCTTGGTTGACCGCCACGGCTGTGTCGTTAGCCACTTTCAGGAAGGGCACCACGCCTTGTGATTTTCCGTTTGTGCCTTTGATATGGGCACCAAGACCACGAACGGGTGTCCAATCGTTTCCTAAGCCGCCAGCAAACTTTGAAAGCAGGGCGTTATCTTTCATTGCGCCATAAATACCAGCGAGGTCGTCAGGCACGGTTGTTAGGTAGCATGATGATAATTGTGGGCGTAAGGTGCCAGAGTTGAATAGGGTTGGCGTACTGCTCATGAAATTGAATGATGAGAGTAAGTTGTAGAATTCAATCGCGCGCGCCTCACGGTCTACTTCATTGATAGCCAGTCCCATAGAAACACGCATGAAGAATGCCTGTGGCAATTCAAAGCGTGTACCGCCTTCATCGTGAATAAAGTAACGATCATAGAGCGTTTGCAAGCCGAGGTAGGTGAAGTTGAGATCACGTTCTGGCTTTAGTGCTTTGCCTAATTTATCAAGGTTGTAGAGTGACAGCTCTTTATCAAGGTACTCAAGTTCGCCTGCAAGTTTGATGTATTTTTTAAAGTAGCCAGGATATTGCTTCGTCATTTCTGCATGAGTTGCAGCGGTATCCTGATTATGTACAAAAGTTAATGCTTCTTGGCGCATGCTATCGAGTAGTAGGCGCGCACTTGCATAAGAGTAGTCTGGGTCTTTGTCGATCAATACGCGTGCTGACATGGTGAGTGCATTGCCGACTTCATGTTCTGGCATGCCGTCGAACAAGCTACGCATGGTGTTTTCCAGGATGATTTTGCTATCAACCTTTTTCAGTCCTGCAGACGCTTCCTCAATAATTTTTTTGAGGCGCTTGGTATCGAGTACTTTTTTATCGCCAGCTTCACTGATGGTTGTGATTTTGACGGAAGGTGTACGACCTTTTTTCTTATCCCCTTTCTTTTTACGTTCTTGAGAGCGGCTTTCACGGTAGAGGACGTAACTACGAGCTACTTTATGTTCACCTGAGCGCATTAAGGCAAGTTCTACATGGTCTTGAATATCTTCGATATGCACAATGCCACCCTCTGGCATGCGTCTGAAAAGGTTGTTTACGATGTCTTGTGTGAGATGTTCAACCTTGTCTCTTACACTTGCTGATGCCGCAGCTGAATTGCCCTCGACATCTAAAAAAGCTTTGGTTACTGCAATAGAAATTTTGCTGCCATCAAAGCCTGTTACTTTACCGTTACGACGAATGACTTTGTAAGTAGAAGATGAGTCTTCCGATTCTGGGTGACTTGTCTGTGGAATAGGGTGGTTCGGGTGCGAAGCTTCGCTAGCTGTCTCAGTGCGCATTGAGTGGTTTCCTTTGGTGTTGTGATCGTCGTATATTTAATTTATTAATTGACGGTTGGTACGTGCCCATGAAGCTTGCTTAAGGAACCTTTGATCAAGTCTAAACAATATTGGAATCGAGGCTTTAGCCTCGCCTAACGTATTGAAAATAAACTACGAAGAGCGGGACTAAAGTCCCAATTCCAAAGAAATTAGACTTGATCAGAGTTTTCTTAAGTGGGGTCATGCAAGATCCACAAATAGTTCAATGAATAATTCGCGGTACTATAAGTTGTACCTGTAGAATCTGTCAAACACAACATATTGTGGTTGTGTCTTTAGATAAGATGTGTGAAAGCTGTGGATAAGTGGCGACGATGGCTTGCTGGCGGGATCTTTCTGTTTGTGAAGAAACAGAGGTTGAGTGCGAAAAAATTACAAATTTTGTCCAGTATTTTCCCGAGCTAAAGTCCGTTGGAATTGATCCAATAATGTTGCAGGTAGATAAGTATGAATGTTTTTACATTACCCGTCTATAACGATTCTTTTTATATTCTATAATGTCTTTGCTTGGTGCTTCTCCTTGGTTTTATTGATGTTCTGTTTTATCGATGGATATGATCTAAATATTTAACTGGATGAATGGATGATGTTTGGCTATGGTTTAGCCCATCTGAGATAAACTCAGGTATTTCTATTGTATGTGTACACATCAAATTGGAGGACAATCATGTCTTTAAAAGGAACTAAAACAGAACAAAATCTTAAGGATGCATTCGCTGGTGAATCTCAAGCGAACCGTCGTTACCTTTATTTCGCATCAAAAGCTGATGTTGAAGGTTATAACGATGTCGCTACCGTATTCCGTTCAACTGCTGAGGGTGAGACTGGCCATGCACATGGTCACCTTGAGTACTTGGAAGAGTCTGGTGACCCAGCAACAGGTCTACCTTTCGGGGCGACTGCTGATAACCTTAAGACGGCTGTCGCTGGTGAAACTCATGAGTACACGGATATGTATCCAGGTATGATGAAAGAAGCACGCGAAGAAGGTTTCGACGAGATCGCTGATTGGTTCGAAACGCTTGCCAAAGCGGAGCGTTCACACGCTAACCGTTTCCAGAAAGCTTTAGACAATCTAGACGACTAAGCTTTTCTGATTCTCTTGGTGATGAGCAACTTCCTGTTATTCGTCACCAAGAGATTTATTTTACCTATTTATCCATACTTCAAATGAGGTGACTTATGTCTCGCGAAGGTAGTCTTGAAGCTCCTACTCGTCATGCTCTGGATTGGAAATCCGAAGAATTTTATAACGAAGATTCCTTAAATAAAGAATTAGAACGCGTCTTCGATATTTGCCACGGTTGTCGCCGTTGCGTCAGTTTATGTAACTCATTTCCAACCTTATTTGATTTGGTTGATGAATCTGCAACCTTTGAAGTCGATGGCGTTGCCAAAGAAGATTATCGTAAGGTGGTGGATGAGTGTTATCTCTGTGATTTGTGTTATCTCACCAAATGTCCATATGTACCGCCCCATGAGTGGAATGTTGATTTTCCGCACTTGATGCTGCGTGCGAAGGCGATTAAATTTAAAAAAGGTGAAGTTAAAACGCGCGATAAAATCTTATCAGCAACGGATACCGTGGGTTCTTTAGCAGGTATTCCTGTGGTTTCTCAGGTGGTGAATGCTGCCAATAAAAATCCCACTATGCGTAAAGGTTTGGAGAAGGTGTTAGGTGTACATCCTGATGCAATTCTTCCTGAGTATCACTCAAATAAAGGGCGTAAGCGTTTAGCAAACCATGCTTCTACTGCAACACCCGAAGTGGTTGGTGAAACCACGGGTAAAGTGGCGTTGTATGCAACTTGTTACGGCAATAATAATGAGCCACATATTGTTGAAGATTTAGTAAAGGTCTTTGAACATAACGGTATTCCAGTAACGCTTGTAGAGAAAGAGCAATGCTGCGGTATGCCGAAGTTGGAGCTTGGTGACCTTGAGGCAGTAGAATCTGCTAAGAATGCCAATATTCCTGTGCTCGCTAAAATGGTTGAGGCTGGTTATGACATCGTTGCACCAGTGCCTTCTTGTGTATTGATGTATAAGCAGGAACTGCCATTAATGTTCCCTGATGATGCTGATGTTAAGAAAGTTCAAGAGGGTATTTATGATCCGTTTGAATATCTTATGTTACGTAACAAAGAAGAGAAGTTGGATACCGACTTTAAAACGTCTTTAGGTAAAATCAGCTATCACGCTGCTTGCCATTTACGCGTACAGAAGATTGGTCTGAAGACGCGCGATTTATTGAAGCTTGTACCTGATACTGAGATTGATGTTATTGAACGTTGTTCTGGTCACGATGGTACCTATGCAGTGAAGTCTGAGTACCACGATGCCTCAATGAAGATCTGTCGTCCGGTCATTACTAAAGTGCAGAAAGCGGAATCTGATCATTACTCAAGTGATTGTCCAATGGCTGGTCATCAGATTAGTAATGGCTTAAAAGATGATACATCACCGAAACACCCATTAACCTTATTACGCATTGCTTACGGAATTGAATAACCATGAATAAGTTAACTCGAGACGATTTATATTCATTAGAAGAATATTCGGCAAAGCGTAATGCGTTTCGCGCCGAAGTCATGGAGCATAAGAAAAACCGTCGTTTAGCGATTGGTGAAAATGCGAGTCTTTATTTTGAAGATCGTGTTGTGATGCAATACCAGATTCAGGAAATTTTGCGCGCTGAGAAGATTTTTGAGGCGGATGAAATAGCTGAAGAGTTGAAAGTTTACAATGCCATGATTCCTGATGGTTCAAACTGGAAAGTCACTTTCATGTTGGAATATGCGGATGTCGAGCAGCGTAAAGTGGCTTTGTCGCAGTTGTTGGGTATTGATCAGAAGACATGGGTGCGTGTTGACGGATTTGATAAGGTTTATCCAATCAGCAACGAAGACCTTGAGCGTGAAACAGAGGATAAGACATCTTCGGTGCATTTTATGCGTTTCGAATTAACCTCTGAGATGGTTGTAGCCGCTAAAGAAGGAGCCGTGCTTTCCGCGGGTATTGAGCATGAGAACTATCATCATACATTGGATATGCCTGAGAATATTCGTGCGTCATTGGTGAGTGATTTAGCTTAGGTTGTGATCTGTTTTTTTCCTGTGCATTGCATTGTAGTGATGCACGGGATTTAGGGGGCTTTTACGTCTTCAAGCCTTAATCGTGCTTCTTTAAGGCGAGCTTCTAGTTGTTCTTTGGGGAGGTGGATTGAGAGTTCAAACTCACCAGTATCCGTGATGACTTCAGACTCGATTGCAGAATCATCATACAGTTTGGCGCGTAATGCTCCATGCTGAATAGGTAGGATGATTTTTCCCTGAAAGATTGCCGCAGAAAATGCTTCAGTAAGAAATTCCTTTAGCGTATCGATGCCGATATCTTCTTTGGCTGATAACCAAACACGTGTTGGAAGACCTGCGTGCGAAGGCTCGATACGTGGCTCTTTGTTTTCATGGAGATCGATTTTGTTCATGATCTCTATTTGCGGCACATGCTCTGCACCTATTTGCTCAATCACATCATTGACTTCGTGTCGGTACATTTCTCGTTGATCATCGTGGCAATCAATGACATGCAACAGTAGGTCAGCTTCAATGGTTTCCTGCAAAGTGGAGCGAAAAGCGGCAACAAGATCATGAGGTAGATCTTTAATAAAACCTACTGTGTCAGCTAATACAACATCAGTATGATTACCGAGTTTGATGCGCCGAAGGGTAGGGTCTAGCGTTGCAAATAGCTGATCTGCTGCATATACGTCTGAGTCAGTGAGGCGATTGAATAAGGTGGACTTTCCCGCGTTTGTATAGCCGACGAGTGAAACAGTGGGGGTTTCATTTTTCTTACGAGACTGTCGACCTTGTTCACGCTGGTTCTGTACCTTGGCCAGGCGTTTGTTGATTTGTTTAATACGTACGTTGAGTAAACGTCGGTCTGTTTCGAGCTGAGTCTCACCTGGGCCGCGCATGCCGATGCCGCCTTTTTGTCGTTCCAAGTGTGTCCAGCCTCGTACTAGTCGTGTTGACATGTGTTTGAGTTGGGCAAGTTCGACTTGCAGTTTGCCTTCGTGGGAACGGGCGCGTTGGGCAAAAATATCGAGAATGAGACCTGTGCGGTCGAGAACACGGCATTCTAGAAATTTTTCCAGATTGCGTTCTTGGGCGGGAGATAGAGCGTGATCGAAAATGACGACATCGGAGTCAGTCACTTTCACCGCTTGTTGGATTTCCTCAGCTTTCCCTCGTCCGATAAAAAGTTTCGGGTCAGGGCTACCACGACTGCCTGTAATGAGAACAGCATCAACTGCACCGGCAGAGCGAACTAGCTCACGAAATTCATGTGGGCATTGGTCGGTATCTGAGGAGTGTAGGTTGATTTGAACAAGAATGGCATTTTCTCCATTCTTGGGACGTTCAAATAGTTCCAAGTGTGTGGTGTGCTGTTGGTTTAGTCTTCGTCAGCAAGGTTCAATTTGATTGGACGTGCTGGAACGATGGTTGAGATTGCGTGTTTGTAAACAAGTTGGTTGACCGCGTTGCCAAGTAAGATGACAAATTGGTCGAAAGATTCAACATGCCCCTGCAATTTAATACCGTTGACTAAGTAAATGGAAACGGGAATTCGTTCCTTACGTAGTGCGTTTAAGAAGGGTTCTTGTAATGTGTGCCCTTTAGACATCATGTTAACTCCTGACTATATGGGTTTGTGATTATTAGTTCGTTACATAGTTCAAACAGGACTGCGCTCCCTATTGTTTGAATTATGTTGCTTATATTTTGCCAAGCATGAGCGGAATGGTACATAGTTGATATTCGCTAGAAAAGCATACAATGCCCAGCGGTATCAACTATTGGATCAAAAAGCCCCTAATTCTGCTTGTTACTGCTACCAAATTTTCGTCTTCCATGTGTAGCGTTGCAATCCGTTGCTCTGACCTTAACCACGTCATCTGACGCTTTGCTAATTGTCTAGTGGCGACAATAGCACGTTCTTTCATCGTGTTGTAGTCTATTTCACCATTTAAATGCTCCCAAACTTGACGGTAACCTACACAGCGGATTGACGGGAGATTAATGGAAAGATCTGGCCTATTATATAACTTTTGTACTTCTTCTACTAATCCTTCATCAAGCATTTTTTCAAAACGACATGCTAGGCGTTCGCGTAGTTTTTCCCGGTCACGGGGAATAAGAGCAAATTTTAGCAGTCGGTAGGGTATGGTTTCGTGTTTACTGGTTTTGTGGTGTGTGGTGAGAGGAGTTCCGGTTAATTCATAGACTTCGAGCGCGCGCTGGAGTCTCTGTGGATCATTCGGGTGGATTCTTGCAGCCGATTCTGGGTCAATTTCTTGCAGCCGTTCGTGGAGAACACCCCAGCCCTTTGTGTCGGCTTCTACTTGAAGTTTTTCCCGAAACCTTGGGTTTGCGGGGGGGAGATCAGCGATACCATTAATGAGTGCACGGAAGTAAAGCATGGTGCCGCCAACCAATAAAGGTATCTTGCCCGCTGCTGTAATTTCCCTCATTTCCCTTAAAGCGTCGTTTCTAAAGTCGGCAGCCGAATAAGCATCAGCTGGATCAATGAAGTCTAATATACGATGTGGAGCCCGTTTTAAGGTTTCGGCATCAGGTTTTGCTGTGCCGATATTCATCTCTTTGAAGACTTGAGCGGAATCGACATTGATTATTTCAAACGGAAATTCATCTAATAGCTGAATACCCAGTTCCGTTTTCCCAGTACCCGTTGCTCCCATAATGCAGACTGCGGGTGGTAGTGATAAATCTTCCATTGGTTTACTGGCCTCGCATGAATAATTTATCTAGCTCAGAGATGCTGAGTTCTGTCCAGGTGGGGCGGCCATGATTGCATTGGCCGCTTCTCTCTGTGTTTTCCATATCTCGTAACAAAGCGTTCATTTCGTGGATGCTAAGTCGGTGATTGGCACGAACTGAGTTATGGCACGCCATCGTTGAAAGTATTTCATTGATTTTTTCACTAATAAGACTGCTGGAGCCGTGTGTTAATAAATCTGAGAGCACGTCTCTGGTAAGCGCTTCGATATCGACTTGTTTTAATAATGTAGGAACAGAGCGAATCGCAATTTTTTCTTTGTCGAGTTGTTGAATGCTGAAGCCGAGTTCGGCAAAGGTTTCTGCGAATTCTTCAGTGGCATTCGCTTCTTTTTCACTTACAGCAATAGCGAGAGGAACAAGCAGGGGTTGGCTACGAATCGCATCTTGCGTATGGCTACGTTTCAGGTGTTCATAAGTGATGCGTTCATGTGCAGCATGCATATCAACCAGAATTAAACCATTCGCATTTTCTGACAGAATATAAATGCCGTGTAACTGAGCGAGCGCAAATCCTAAAGGCGGAATTTCACCCTGTTCTTGTGTTTGTACCGGGAGGCTGGATATATTTTCTGGTGTTGGTGGCGCTGAGTTTATGTTTGTTGGAGCGGGCTGGGATAGTTTGTTATAGACAGACAGTTGTTCATTAACCATCGGGCTGCTCGGTGCTGGGCGATTAAAGTTAAAAGGTAGATTAATCGGTGGCTGCTGCGGAAACTCGCTGGGAGTGTTATCTGGGGGTGTTATGTTTGTTTCAACATTTTGTTCATTACCTGGGCGGTAGTCTGCTATCACTTTATGGAGTGTTCTGTATAGGAAGTCATGAACCAGTCGAGATTCTCGGAATCGAACTTCGTGTTTGGTTGGATGCGCGTTCACATCAACTTTTTCAGGGGGGAGTTCCAAGAATAATACATAAGCAGGGTGTCTTCCATGATAAAGCACATCTTGGTATGACTGTCTTACTGCGTGTGTGACGACACGATCTTTAATGACCCGCTGATTGACGTAAAAGAACTGTAAATCTGCTTGTGAACGTGAAAAGGTGGGTAGTCCTATCCAGCCCCATAATTTGAGTCCGGCTGCTTCGTGCTCCAAAAATATCGCCTGTTCGACAAAGGCGGGGCCGCAAATTTTTGAAATGCGTTTTTCACGTCCTTGCTGGGGGTTATTGGGTAAAGAAAGGGTGACTTTATCGTTGTGTCTGACTTCTATGCTGACATCAAAACGACTAAGAGCAATCTTTTTGATGACATCTTCTAGGTGTTTGTATTCTGTTCGTTCGGTTTTCAGGAATTTGCGTCGGGCGGGGATGTTATAGAAAAGGTCCGTAATTTCTATCGTGGTTCCTTGGGGATGCGACGCAGGGATTAACTCCTGTTCATTTAGATGATTGTCATATTCGACTTTCCAGGCTAGATCTGAGTCTTTGTGTCTGGATGTCAGGTTTAATCGGGAGATTGAGGCGATGCTGGGGAGCGCTTCTCCACGAAACCCCATGCTTTTAACGTGTTCAAGATCATCAAGGTTTTGAATTTTACTGGTTGCATGCCGTGATAAAGCTAGCTCCAGTTCTTCTTTTGGAATGCCTGCTCCATTATCGCGAATTTTAATGCGTTTTACGCCACCTTGCTCGACATCGATATAAATTTCAGTTGCACCAGCGTCCAGAGAGTTTTCCATTAGCTCTTTAAGTGCGGATGAAGGGCGTTCAACAACCTCGCCAGCGGCGATCTGATTGATGAGGTGAGAGGGGAGTTTTTGGATTGGCATAGTCGCAAGGATAGTCGGCTGCTATAGAGGTGTCAAAAAAGAAGCGGTTGGAGTGCTGGCATATAATTATATTTTATCATCTTCTGAAGGTCAGCCATTTCTGAGGTTGATGAAAATCATTAAAAGACCCTGTGCCAGAAGCGTGTAAGTTGATAAGTTGAGGGGGATGATTATTATTTATTTTATTGATTATGTTAGTAAAGTAAGGGGGGTGTAAGGTGAGTGTTTTTTCTTTTTAGATTGCTATAAAAATAACTTATTAGGTGGTAAGTTTTTCTACCTGTACTTGGCTGGGCAATGTCGGTATCTTGTGCGAACCTAGTGGGTACCACATAAAATCACGGGAGATAAATATGATCAAACCACACGGTTCCGACGAACTGAATCCGTTGTACGTATCTGACTCAGCTGAGCGAGAAGCGCTTCAGCAAGAGGCTGAAGGCTTACCTTCAATTGTCGTTAGCTCTGCGACTGCAGCGAACGCTGTCATGCTGGGCGGTGGCTACTTTAATCCACTCACTGGCTACATGAGCAAAGCTGATGCGCTCTCTGTGGCTGATAATATGCATACCGCTTCAGGCCTATTCTGGCCTACACCTGTCCTAAATCTGATAGAAGATGCGGGCGATATCAAAGCGGGTGATCGCATTGCGTTGAAAGACCCTAATGTCGAAGGTAATCCCGTTTTGGCAGTGATGGATGTCGAGGCTGTCGAAGAGTTCAGTGATGATGATATGGTAGCTATGACGCAGTCTATCTACCGTCCTGCTGAAGGTGAAGAGCATATTGGTGCTGATACCTTTAACTCACAGGGTAAGGTTTGCCTATCTGGCCCGATTAAGGTACTCAACTACTCTTATTTCGATACAGAATTCGAAGGTACCTTTAAGACTGCTGTTGAGATCCGCCAAGAAATTGCTGATCTTGGGTGGGAAAAGGTTGTTGCATTCCAGACTCGTAATCCGATGCATTTAGCGCACGAAGAGCTTTGCCATATGGCAATGGATCGCTTAGGTTGTGATGGCCTGGTTATCCACATGCTGCTGGGTAAACTGAAGAAGGGTGATATCCCTGCTGATGTTCGTGATGCTGCTATCCGCAAAATGGTTGAGTTGTACTTCCCTGAGAACAGCGCGATGGTCACCGGTTATGGTTTCGATATGCTGTACGCAGGCCCGAAAGAAGGTGTATTGCACGCTGTATTCCGTCAGAATATGGGAGCGACGCATTTCATCATTGGTCGTGATCATGCGGGTGTTGGTGACCACTACGGTGCATTTGATGCTCAGGAGATCTTCGATAACGAAGTTCCAGCAGGTGCGCTGGAGATTGAGATCTTCCGTGCAGACCATACTGCCTACTCTAAGAAGCTTGATAAAGTTGTCATGATGTGTGAAGCACCGGATCACGAGAAAGATGATTTTGTTCTTTTGTCCGGTACGAAGGTTCGTGAAATGCTGGGTAAAGGTATTGCTCCACCAAAGGAGTTCTCTCGTCCTGAAGTTGCTCAGATTTTGATTAACTACTACCAGAGCCAGAACAGCTAAGTTTTAAGTTTAATAGAGTTGTTTTGCATTGATCAAAAATGGCAGCCTGTGGGCTGCCATTTTTGTTTAAGTGCTCGGATTTTTACATATGTCCCATTAATTGGAGCATGCTTTTCGGTAGTAGTGGCATATGGCTTGAGTATACTGTCGATTAAAATCGCGATTGGGTATTTAGTTAAATAATGGATGTTATAAGTGTGTTTATCAGAGAGTATGAAGGTGTAAGCCACTAAAATTAAAGATTAATTTGTTTTTATTTGGTGTATATAGCTGGACAGCGAGAGGTGTCTGGCTTTTTTTATGCGTGTGATAAAAGTTTAGGTTCTGGTTAAAAAATGACAGGCTATTGATTAGCGGTGTTAGAAATTTACTGCTACAGTATTTTCTAAGAAAGTTATAAGAAGTAACTATTTTTAATCATTTTTTTCTTTTATAAAAAATGGATATAAGTAATGAATAAAGGAATGTGTTCCATGTTTACATCAACAAAGGTCTTCGCTGTTTTGTTAATGATGCTGGTAATACAGGGCTGTTCACAGTTTCAGCAGCAACAGATACCTCCTGCTATACCGGAAGCTGAACCTCCAGGTGGAAGTGGTGGTGCTGTCGGTCCTAATCTAGAAGAAATGCGTCGTATTGCAGAAAAAATTTATACGAATGAGACAGGTGGTGCAAAAGATAAACTTGTACATTGGAATGTTAGAGAAGATTTTGCTTCATTGGGCATTGGGCATTTTACATGGTATCCAGCAGGTAGAGCGCAGCGCTTCGGTAATTCTTTTCCGTCACTTATCCAGTTTATGGGGCAGCGTGGGGCGCAAGCGCCAGCGTGGGTTCAGCTCGCTGTGACAAGAGGTGCTCCTTGGTATTCTCGTGAACAGCTGTTAAGACAAAAAAGTTCAGCTCAAGTTAGACAGCTACAGGATTATTTATGGGATACTCGTGCTCTTCAGGGGGAATATATCGTAGCGCGTGCGAAAAAAGCAATGCCTCGTTTGGTGAATGGAAGCCCACAAAATCTGCGCATGCATGTGGCAAATAATATTAATGCCGTTGCCAATAGTCCAGGGGGCTGGTACCCATTGGTTGACTATGTCAATTTTAAGGGCGAAGGTCTAAATCGCAGTGGTGGATATAATGGCCAAAACTGGGGGTTGTTGCAGGTTCTTGAGTTAATGCAACCAAGTGGGGTAGGTTCTCAGGCGCTTAATAATTTCTCTACAGCAGCGTATAAAGTATTGGAGAGAAGAGTCAGAAATTCTCCTCCACAAAATGATGAAGCTAAGTGGTTGCCCGGCTGGCGTAACCGAACTGAGACGTACCGTCGCCCTCTTATTTAGGATTTTTCCAAACAACTTCATCACCTTATGGTATTAGGGTGAAAATCTAACTGTGTTGATCTTAAGTGATAACGATTCTTGTTGCTTAATCAGCTGCCTGGTCAGCAGACGCTTTATCTCTTAAATTTTAAAAAAAAGATGGCTTACTTCATAGTGGGCAGAAGTGCTGTTCCAGCAGTATTGCTCGGAAGCTTATAAAAGTTGCTCAGCGCTTATAACAATAATAAAAAAGAGTGTCTGTCATGTCCAAGAAACCAAGGGTTTCCCCTTTATTTGCTGCATTATTTTGCGTAAGTACTTTTGCTAGTATGAATGTCAATGCAAATTCATTTATGTCTGAGATGTCTTATTCTCGTTATACCGCAACAGAATCGCAGCAAGCGATACGTAATGATTTCTCTGATAAAGGGGTTCATAGTTGTGCAAAACAAAAAAAGAATAATTTGCGTGTCAAGTGTGTGCAATCACGATCGGGGTTTTATAGTGTCTTCATTGCATTGAGTCGGTATGTGTCTAAGCATTCGCGGTATAAACTGGCTTCAACACGCTCAGTATTACTTGGTAGTGAGTTAGCTGGTACATTTAAATTGGCGAAGTCAATGATGAATCAGGGGGGCTATGTTGCAGATTATTTTGATTTGAAGAATGTCTCGACAAGTGCAAATGGAAAAACCAGAATTACGGGGTATTACACGCCTATTTTACAGGCAAGTCATCATAAGGATTCAGTTTACCGCGTCCCCGTTTATAAAGCGCCTAAGAGTCATTATCAAAGAACCTTAACAAGAGCGCAGATTGATAGTGGGCAATTGGGTAACAAGGGGTTGGAGATTGCTTGGGTGAAGGATCCCGTTGAATTCTTCTTTATGCAGATTCAAGGTTCGGCAATTTTAGAATTTCAGGATGGTTCGCAGCGTGCACTGCGTTTTGATGCGGATAATGGAATAGATTTTGTAAGTATTCCCCGGTATATGAAGCAGGTGGGTATTATCTCGAATCCTTCGAATCGCGTTGCTAAACAGTGGCTCTCGGATAACCCTCATCGACAAGCTGCAATGATGGCCGTGAATAAGCGTTATGTATTTTTTAAAGAAGTAGCAGTGAATCAACTGACCACTTCCACAATGACGAAGCCTTTAGCGTGGCATACCGTTGCGGTTGATTCTAGATTCATACCTCATGGCTCTATTTTATTAGCAAAGATCCCTGTTATTGATCAAGCTTCGGGGGTGAAGACAGGCTTCGCATGGCGTTATTTGCTTGCTCAAGATAGTGGGAATGCGATAAAGGGGGATTCACATATCGATTTGTATTTAGGGTATGGTAGCAAGGCTAGGCAGCTAACCAATGCCGTTACTCAATATACTGAGGTTTATGTGCTTAAACCAAAGGCCGAGAAGTTGGTAATGAAATAGTTTGATATGAGAAGCTTGTTTGACTGCTTAAGAGAAAATACATTGTGTTATTTTATCTCGGATTATGCGTTAGCTTATTGTTATTAGTGTACCCAACCATTGATTAATCAATGGTTGGGTTTTTTTGTCAATATTTTGTGTTTTTAAGCTAATATTAGGTGGTTGATTGTTACTAATCACTTGACTTGGTATCGTGAGCGTTTGTCTTTGTTATTGAGGATATCTGCGCAAAGAGCGATATGATTGAGAAGCTAGAATACATATATGATTTGGAGATTGGAATGCTACGAAATATAGGACTTTTGATATGTGTTGTCAGTATGGCAGCATGTACGCAAGAGACACAAAATAAGTTTGGTAGAGGGATACAGAACTGGACGGGAACTAATGGTGTACTTGAAGTTTATGCCGGTGATAAGCTGGTAAAGCGCTTTATGAAGATTGATAAATTATCGACAGCAGTTTCAACCTCAGGATCTGAGGGTAGGCCTTATCGCTATGGTTATGGGAATATAGATTTGAATTTGAATGGTGTCGTTGATAAAGGTGAAAAGAAGGTGTACTTCGAGATCAGTGATTACTCAACTTCGTATGTGTTTTTTGAGGATCCTAGTTAGTTTTTTTCGATAAAGCTAAAACACAAAAAAGCACCCTTCTGGGTGCTTTTTTGTGTTTGCAGGAATTTAGAGCTTATTGAGATTTTGTAATCATGTAATCAACGGCAGCTTTAACTTGATCATCAGATAGGCTCATGTTGCCACCTTTAGCTGGCATAACACCTGCAGGGCTTTGCTTGCCCTTGATTGCAGAATTGTATAGCGTTTCAGCACCAGCAGCGATACGTGCTTCCCAAAGTGCTTTGTCACCAATCTTTGGTGCGCCAGCTACGCCGATTTCATGACAAGCGAAGCAGGTTTGTTTGTAGATTGCTTCACCATCGATAGATGCATGACTAGCTACTGGTGTAGCAGGAGCAGCAGAGGGGGTTTCTTCAGCTTCTTCGGTTTTAGGGGCTTCAGTCGCTTTTTTAGTTTCAGGGCCAGCAGGTGTTTCAGCTTTAGGAGTTTCTTCGGCTTTAGGAGTTTCTTCGGCCTTAGGAGCTTCAGCAGCCTTTTCAGTTTTAGGAGCTTCTTCGGCCTTAGGAGCTTCAGCAGCCTTTTCAGTTTTAGGAGCTTCTTCGGCCTTAGGAGCTTCAGCAGCCTTTTCAGCTTTAGGAGTTTCTTCGGCCTTAGGAGCTTCAGCAGCCTTTTCAGCTTCAGGAGTTTCTTCGGCCTTAGGAGCTTCAGCAGCCTTTTCAGTTTTAGGAGCTTCTTCGACCTTAGGAGCTTCAACAGCCTTTTCAGCTTTAGGAGCTTCTTCGACCTTAGGAGCTTCAACAGCCTTTTCAGCTTCAGGAGCGGTAGGGGCTTTTGCGGCTTTAGGAGCAGCAGGAGCTTCTATAGCAACTGGCGCTTCAGGTTTTTTAGCTGCTTCAGGAGCTGCTGCTGCAACAGGTGCTTCGGGTGCGCTTTCAGCTTCAGGGGCTGTTGCAGTTGGTGCTTCTTTAGCAGGGGTCTCTTCAGCAACAGGTGTCTCAGCGTTCTCATCTGCAACAGGAGCTTCTTCGACTTTAGGTGTTTCAGCCTTTTTCTCAGCGTCAGGAGCTGTTGCAGTTGATTCTTCTTTAGCAGGAGCTTCAGCAGCAGGTGTTTCTGCGTTCTCAGCTGTAGCAGGTGCTGCTGCAGCAGTAGGAGCATCTTCAGTCACGCCAAGGTCAAACCCTGCCGTTTTAGTCATATAAAGAATTGCAGATTTAAGTTCGTCGTCAGGGATGTTTTGACCAGCACGAGCTGGCATAGCGCCTTTACCGTTGATTGCCGAGTTCATTAGGCCATCAAAGCCTTGAGCTACACGCGCTTCCCAGTTTGCCTTGTCATCAAGTTTTGGGGCGTCAGCTGCTCCTGTTGCGTGACATGCAGCACAAACGGCGCTATAAATTTCTTCGCCAGATCTTGCGCCAGAAGCAGCTGATGATGATGCGTCTCCAGTTACCACTTCACCAATAGGTGCAATGTTTCTTTCGATCATTGCAATGTTGTTAGCCACAATAGCTTGAGTATCAATGTCACCTTTTACAGAGTTTTTCTCGAAAGTGTTCTTTAGAGAGTTCAGTAGTACAAGTACAGTAAAGGCAAGAAGGGCAGCGCCTGCAATTAATGCAAATTTTGCCATTGGGTCATTTTTAATTTTAGAAGACACGGTGTTACTCCAAAGGTTTACCTAATAGTCAGGTGATTAATACAGTGGGCGGATTATATGTGATATAGCTTATATAGGCTACAGATAAGATAAAAAAGCCAGCTTGAAAGGAGGCTGGCGTGATATTAGCCGAAAATTGTAAGTTTTAAGAGCTGTTTCAGCGGAAAGCCGCATCAGCATTGGCTTGTAATAGATTGTCAAGTAGGACTGGTTGAGGTGGTTAGCCTCTAAAAATCGTGAAATTAAGTGCAATAATGCTTAATAACAAAAGGGCAGCTACAAGGTTATGTGTCACTGCAATACTTAGCGGTAAGGCTAAAATGACATTCAGTATACTTAGTAATAGTTGTGTGCAAATAAGTGCGCAAATCAGAAAACCAATGAATTAGCTTTGGTTGTACCAATCCATCAGACCATATCAAATAAAGCTGGCATGCATTATGGATACACACTGCAATGGTGTCTTTTTGCACTTATTGCATTTGTGAGCTATATAAAAATAAATACCAGAGAGAAAGGGCAGTAAAGTGACTGATACCCCAACGAAGACCGCTCAAAGAAAAAGTCGATCAATGTTAGCGTTGATGATCTTCATCCAACAAATCCGCAGAGCAATTGGTGAGGGTCAACGTTGTGTCACTCGTCTTTTACTATTCACTGACAATAATGCGATCAGTGAATTCAAGAATATCCTACAGAATTATCAAGGCATGCATATAGCAACAGGCCCAGATAATACTGTGCAACGAATTACTGACTTATCGAAGAACCCTAATGAAAAAGTTGAGGGGGGCGTTTATCTGATCGACCCGCTTGGCAATTTCATGATGTCTTAATTAGGGTAATTGTCTAGAGGTTTGCTCAGAAGAACCTCATCAACCAAGCAGGAGAAATATTATGAGTACACATGTTGCTACAGACCATAAAGAAGAAAAAAAGAACCCCCTTCTAACCGGTGAAACCATTCATGTTTATGACGTAAATAAAGTGAGTGCTGGTGCATCAAAACGTTGGCTTGAAAAAGGGATTGCTGATTTTAAAGTCAGTCCAATGACCAGTATTGCTTATGGGGGAATCTACGTTTTAGTAGGCTTGGTACTTGCTTTTTTTACTTGGAATAACCCACTTTATCTTGTCAGCATGGTGACGGGGTTTCTGTTAATTGGTCCTATCGTCGCCGTTGGGTTTTATTGCATGAGTCGTCGTATCGAAGAGGGAGGTAGGCCGACATTCTTACAAGGCTTTGATGCCATAAAATTCAATATAATAAGTCTGGTCAGTTTTGCTTTAATTCTAGGTTTTTTGTTAATTGCCTGGACACGTGTCGCCTCCTTAGTCGTTGCTCTCTTCTTCGGCAGTACCACTATTTCTGATGACCTGATTGCAACGATAGCGTCGAACCCACAGACCACTCCATTCTTATTGACCTATGCTTTAGTTGGTCTGTTCTTTGCGGGTGCAGCTTTCATGATTAGTTTGGTTTCAGTGCCGTTAATTACTAACCGTAAAGTGGATGTTATTACAGCGATAGTGACTAGTATGAAAGCTGTTGTGAAGAATCCGAGTGTTGCTATTAGCTGGGCATTCATCATCGCTACGCTCATCTTCCTTGGTTTCATCTTTGGCTTTGTAGGCCTTGCGATTACCTTACCTATAGTTGGTCATGCAAGCTGGCATGCATATCGTGAGTTAGTATCAGAGCGTGATGTGGAGTTAAAATAATATCTGGAATTGCTGTTCAAAGGAGTTGTTAGCAAAGATTAAAATGTGCAAATAGTTAATCAAGCATACAAACGGTAAGGATCTGGAAGATATCGTACTGTATGAAGGAGATAGCAAATAAGCTATCTCCTTTCTATGAGGTTTTTTCAAAGGTGTTTCAAAGCCAGCTAAACGGGCTGTTGGTTAATAACTAAAATGTCCAACCGTTACAGGTAGTCCAGGGCTGGTTTCGATCATGAAACGTATCGGTGGGCCAATATAACGATTAATATCTTCAATATAATATTGCTCACTGTTACCTGCGATGGCGATATCATCAGCGGTTTGTCTGTAGAGTAATTTACGTCCGTCATTATGATCTATTGCAAATAGGTGAAAATAGGCATTGGGTGATTGTTGTGTATTTTTAAAATGCCATGTGAGATGTAGTTGATGCTTCACATTAGAGGTAAGCGTTAATGGTGGTGATACCGCTGTATTGTTTTTTAAACGCCAGCCATTGATACCAGGTCCAACTATGTTTTGTGAAAAGAATCGAATGGGCTGTTGATTCGATGGCTGAGGCGCTAGAGGTAAAGTATTTTGCTGCATAATAAGCTCTTCGGGCATCGGTAATATTAGAGTCTCTTCCCCAGGCATCGGTAATATCGGAATCTCCTCCCCAGGCATAGGCAAGATTGGAATCTCTTCCTCTGGCATAGGCAAGATTGGGATTTCTTGAGGGGGTTGTGCCTGCTGTGTTGGTACGGGAGCTTTAGCAACAGGTGGTGCAACATAGGTTCTTCTCGGAGGAACATAGCTGGATTTGCTTCCCAGGTAGTCCATCAAAGCCAGATATTTTGGTGTAGAGGGTTGATGTAAGTGGTCTAGCATACCAAAGAAGTTTTTTGGTTCAGGTTGTCCGATACCATAGAAGTGCAGCATTAAGCCGCCACCGCCTGCTTGCCAGGTTTCTAAATAACGCTGATAAGCATCACGCATGCGTGGGTCTTTCTGAACACTCATGAATAAATTAAGTACAGCAGGGTCTTTCACATCATGCGGAGGATCGTAGCGAATGAGATGCTGTCCTGCTTCATAAGCGATTAATGGGATTTGATATTGGTCTGCGAGCTTTTTGTTGGCATAAATCTGATCTCGCAAACGAGTCATTGAGCCGCCTTTAGGGCCGTTCTTGATCAAGCCACCTTCGAAGATTTCTCTGAACAAGCGAGACTTGCCGCCATCGGCATCGCGCGTCCAGCTTTTTACGGTATCGCGATTTTCCTTTCGAGCAATATAATCACCAAAGTAGGGGCCGATGCCATAGGCGTCAATATGGCGTCCACAACCATTAGCTTCTTTCCATAAAGGGCATTCTAATATTTCTTTACCTACCCATGGGACAGAGTTTAAGGAGCCGACCACACATTTTACACGGTTCTTTTGTCCTCCGAATTCCTGCTTCCAAATGCGGCACATTTCAACACTGCGTTTGGCGTACCAGTTGGCAGCGAGTAAGACTCTCCGTTTGCCACCTTTGACTTCTTTGTAAGGGAATTTCCAAAATTTGTCAGCCTTTCTGGCAGCATAGGTTGCGGCTGGAAATATGGTGTTCCAGACCTCGTTTGAATATTCCACATAGACCGTTTGATTTTTGCGTAAGCGATTTTTCACCATACGTGCATATTGGCGCATGTAATTATCGCTGGCTTTGTAGGGAATGCTGAGCCAAGGTGTCGCATCAACGGCATTCGCGAGATCGACCATGCGTTCTGCAGGTAAGCCGTTATCCCCGGTGTAGTGAGCGGCACCTATTGGTGTTCGTTGATTCCATTCCACTGCTTTATTACCGCGAGGGTTGGTCCAAGGCATAAATCGTATGGAGTGCATGGGACGTATGCGGGCGAGGTAGTCAGCATTAAATACCTTAGAACGATAATCTTGCTCGTTCTTTTTAGGAATGATACGAATGTTTCGAATATATTCGCCATTATTTCTAGGGTCGGTGCGGGTGATTTGTAATCTGAGATTACGTTTCGGAGAGAGTAAATCAAATTCAATATGTCCAGGCCTCTGATGTCCCATACGTAAGTCACCTGTGATTTTCATCGAGCCTTCGCCATCATAGAGTACAACGTAGCGACCTGTTGGGAAATGCTCAGACAGTCTCCATGTGCTGGTGACACTGGTAAAGACGGGTGTATCTTGTGGCCTAGGCAAGGAACGCACCCAACCATTACCGTCAAGATGTAAAAGCTTCTGTTCACGCGTGTTCAAGGATGTTTTCCGTGTACAGTCAGGATCGATGGGTTGACCCGTTTGCCAATTGAATTCGCAAGAGGTAAACCATCCTCGGGATATTTTGAATATATCGGTAAAGGGGATGGAGGATGATAGTTTGCCTAAGCCGCCTACATTGATGCCTAATTTGGGGTTATCGCTATGTTGTGCGTTAACTGTATGGCTTGTCAGTAACGTACATAGTAGTAAAGTAAGTATTTTTAGGATGTGTGATGGCATATTCGTTGCTCGTTATTTTTGTCTATGTAAAACAGCTTAGCTTCTATGAACTTGTGAATCAACCAAGCTAATAATTTGAATGTTAATTCAATACTGTTGAATATCTTGGCGGAGCTGATGCAGATCGCAGCTTAATAGTGCTTCGAAATCCCAACTTGCGAAGTCTTTCATTGTTTTACCACGTTGATAGTGTCGATAGTAGAGCATTGCGTATTCGGGATAAATCAGGATGGCTCCAAGGCAGGCAAGTTTTGCGTAGGATGATTTTTTGCCACTGCCGATCAAGCAATATTGCATACAGGCTTCAT
>CACVAY010000083.1 GCA_902727985.1 uncultured Thiotrichaceae bacterium
TGTGTGTGATTAGCGATGGGGTGAATACCAAGTCGGGGTCGTTTTTTGCGAAATACGATTTTTATTATGCATGGCGTAAGGTGACGGGTAATGAAACGGTAGATCGTGATGGCATTGACTCGCTGCACACCATGATTCAGGGCTTGTTTGATAAAGACCGTTTGCGCGATGTGCTG
Organism: uncultured Thiotrichaceae bacterium; assembly: GCA_902727985.1. Taxonomy (GTDB): domain Bacteria; phylum Pseudomonadota; class Gammaproteobacteria; order Thiotrichales; family Thiotrichaceae; genus HyVt-477. The sequence goes on from CACVAY010000083.1 coordinate 177, forward strand.
CACCATTTTTTGTATATGCCCGATACAGGTCATGAGGAGGTGAAAATCCTCTGTCGTTATCCGCAGTATTACGCCACGCGCAAGCTGTTTGAAAATATCAAAGCGCATATCAAACCTGAAGGTGATGGTAAAGGCGGCACGTACTTTGGTACGACGGGTTGCGGTAAGAGTTACACCATGTTGTTTTTGTCGCGCTTGTTGATGAAAAGCGTGTATTTTTCCAGCCCGACGATTGTGTTGATTACCGACCGTACTGATTTGGATGATCAGCTTTCGGCGACCTTTTCCAAAGCGAAAAACTATATTGGCGATAATGAAGTGCAAAGCGTCGATAGCCGTTCGGACTTGCGCGAGCAATTGCAAGGACGCGAAAGTGGCGCGGTGTACTTGACCACCATTCATAAATTCACCGAAGATATTGAGCTGCTGACCGATCGCACCAATGTGATTTGTATCTCCGATGAGGCACATCGTAGCCAGACGAATCTGGATAAAAAGCTCACCTTTGATCTGGAAAAGGGCACGTACCGCGAGACTTACGGCTTCGCCAAATATCTGCATGATTCTTTACCCAATGCGACCTATGTAGGCTTTACGGGCACGCCTGTGGATGCCACTTTAGATGTGTTTGGCGAGGTAGTGGATGCCTACACCATGACCGAATCGGTGCATGACAAAATCACGGTGCCGATTGTCTACGAAGGTCGGGCGGCACGGGTGATTCTGGATAACCGCAAATTGCAGGAAATCGAGGATTATTACGACGATTGTATTGCGGAAGGCGCAAGTGAGTATCAGGTCGATGATAGTAAAAAGACCATGGCGAATATGGGCACGATTTTAGGTGATCCTGATCGCTTGCAAGCCTTGGCGAAAGACTTTGTCGAGCATTATGAAACGCGCGTTGCTGAAGGCGCATCGGTAAAAGGCAAGGCGATGTTTGTGTCCAGTAGCAGGCAGATTGCTTATGACTTTTATAAAGAATTGATTGCGCTTCGCCCAGAATGGACTGAGGTGAAGAAGCCCGACTTTAATGGTTCCAACTTGAGTCAGATAAAGCGTGAAGAAGTGATGCCGATGGAACGCGTGAAGATGATTATGACGCGCGGCAAGGACGACGCAAAAGAGCTGTACGAGGCTTTAGGTACGAAGGATTATCGTAAAACACTGGATACGCAGTTTAAAAAAGCTGAGTCGAATTTTAAGATCGCCATTGTGGTGGATATGTGGCTGACGGGCTTTGATGTGCCGTTTTTGGATACGATGTATATTGATAAGCCGTTGCAGAAACACAATCTGATTCAAACTATTTCCCGCGTTAATCGTAATTTCGCAGGCAAAACCAAGGGCTTGGTGGTGGATTACATTGGCATTAAAACGCAGATGAATGAAGCTTTGGTGATGTATTCCAAAAGCGATGCCAGCAATATTGAAGACATTACCACTTCACTGGTAGTGGTGCGTGATCATCTGGAGTTGTTGAAGCGGCTGTTTCATCATTTTGATAGCTCGCCGTATTTTACCGGGGATCCAGCCAAACAATTGGAATGCTTGCGGCAAGCATCGGAGTTTGTGCAGCAGACGGCAAAGCAGCAAAAGCGTTTTATGGATTTGGTGAAGCGTTTAAAGGCCGCTTATGACATTTGTGTGGGTAGTGAGGATTTGCGGGCTGAAGAGCGTGATCAGGTGCATCTCTATCTGGCGATTCGCTCGATTATTTACAAACTCACCAAAGGCGATGCGCCCGATGCCGCGCAGATGAATGCGCGTGTTAGCGAGATGGTGAAAGAAGCACTGCAAAGCGATGGCGTGGAAGAGGTGTTCAAAATGGGCGAGGATGCAGCCTCGCAAGTGGATATTTTCTCTGATGAGTACATGGATCGTATTCGCCAGATGAAAATGCCGAATACTCGAATCAAGTTGTTGCAACAGTTGTTGAAGAAAGCGATTGGTGATCTGAAGAAGGTGAATAAGGTTAAAGGGCTGGATTTCACCGAGAAGTTTCAGGCGTTGGTGAATAAGTATAATGGGCGTGATGTTGATATCGGTGATTTGTATGAAGAAATTACCGATGAATTCTTCGGTATGATTGATCAGATTCAAGAGGAACTTGAGTCGGGTAATGAGCTAAATATTAGCTTCGAAGAAAAAGCCTTCTACGATATTTTGAAGAATCTTGCGCATAAGCATGGCTTTGAATATGCCGAGAATAAGCTGATTGATTTGTCGAAAGCGGTTAAGCAACTGGTAGATGATAAGGCGAAATATACCGACTGGAATCAGCGTGATGATATCAAGGCTGAGTTGAAAATGGATTTGATTATGTTGTTGGCTGATCATGGCTATCCGCCTGTGGATATTAATGAGGTTTATCAGGACGTATTTGAACAGGCGGAGAATTATAAAAAGTATCACTAGTTTGGGCTTGGTTGTGCTGCTGCGCGACTAAAGTCGCGATTCCGAGGGGGTATAAGACGTTAGTCTTTACTGTCGTGTTCGATGATTCTACCTTGTCCATCGGTATGTTCTACTAACACTTCCATCGTTTCGTTAACCATTTTGTAGAATTCATCATCGAATGAATCATCAAGTTCCAGTAGTACCTTTTCAAATGTGTCTAGAAGACCATTTCCTTCCAGTTCTTTAATGAGCGGGTCAATTTCGCTTTCATATTCTTCAACGGTGACATTTCGCAGTGCGTTGATTTGCGCTAGGTATTCTTCTTCAGTTTTCATGCTTATGTGGGTGTTGTTTGAGTGTGCTTAGTTTTGCATATCGGGGAGTCGGGCTCTAGTCCTGTTTTCTGCTATGTCATTGATCTGAGCATAAGATATTATCTTCGGGGAATTTGACTTATCTGAAAAAGGATCAGTGATGTGGTTTTATGTGTTGTATTTTCCTGACTAAACACCCTTAAGAATATTATCCTTATCTTTGTTGCGACGATAGAACAGGGCTTTCCCACCAATCATTTGTACGAGTGCGGCATTATGTTTTTTTGCAAGTGTCTCGGCGTATTGCTGCCTGTCATCTCTTTCACCCACAAGCTTGACCTTGATAATTTGGTGTGCCGTTATAGCCGTTTCAAATTCATCGTGTATAGATTCTTTTAGGCCGTGCTGTCCAACAGTGACAACAGGGCTTAGCGAGTGTCCAATAGCTTTGAGCTTTTTCTTCTGTGGTGAAGCGAGTTCCATGATAATCTTTGTTTGAAATAAAAAAGCAGTGTATCCAGTTATGGCCGTTAGTAAAAGCAGTAAACGTTGGCTTGATGAACATTTCGATGATGAATATGTAAAACGCTCTCGCGAGGATGGTTATCGTTCGCGTGCTGTTTACAAGTTAATCGAAATGCATCAGAAACAAAAACTTATTCGTAAAGGAATGAATATTCTTGATTTAGGTGCTGCACCTGGTGGTTGGTCACAATATTGCGCACAAATTAATGGCGATGCAGGACGTGTTGTTGCAACAGATATTTTGCCTGTTGACCCCATGGCTAATGTGGAATTTATTCAAGGCGATTTTCGCGAAGATGATGTTTTAGAGGCGCTGTTAGAGGTAACCGGGGATGAAAAGTATGATCTTGTAATTTCAGATATGGCCCCCAATATCAGTGGTGTTGATTCTGTTGATCAGCCGAAGTCTATATACTTGTGCGAGCTGGCCTTGGATATGTCGACTAGAACCTTGAAAAAAGACGGTAATTTTGTTGTGAAGCTTTTTCAGGGTGCAGGGTCTGATGAATATGTGAAGGAGGTGCGGAAGCATTTCAAAACGACCAAAATTCTGAAGCCTAAAGCTTCTCGGCAACGTAGTCGGGAAGTTTATATTCTTGGTAAGGGTTTTGTTGTATAATTAATGATTAAACTTTAAAACAAACCTCGCTTTTTGATGGCAATGATTTGCTAATGATCTGAATTGTAAAATTTTGATAATGATCAACAACGAGCAGGGCTGTAATCAAGTAGGATTACAGAGGCAAATATAACGTAAAATTAAGGTGACCCCTTGAACGACTTAACAAAAAATATTCTGATTTGGCTTGGTATCGCATTGATGCTGATTTTGGTTTTCCAAAAGTTTCAGCCGCCTGGTCAGCCATCTCGTCCCTTGAATTATACTCAATTCATTAAAGAAGTGAAAAGAGGCAATATTGAGTCTGTCGATATTCAAAATCAGACAATCATTGCGAAAACTAAGTCGGGAGAAAAGTATTCAACGTATATGCCAGCTAACGACCCTAAGCTAATTGATGACTTACTGGCAAATGATGTTGAAGTAACGGCAGCTGCGCCTGCTGAGCGTTCCTTGCTGTGGGATATCATCATTAGCTGGGCACCATTCCTTTTGATCATTGGTTTATGGATATACATCATGCGTCAGATGCAAGGTGGCGGTGGCCGTGGTGGCCCCATGTCATTTGGCAAAAGCAAGGCGCGTATGATGACCGAAGATCAAGTGAAGGTTTCTTTTGCAGATGTCGCTGGTTGTGAAGAAGCTAAAGGTGATGTGCAAGAGATCGTTGATTTCTTACGGGATCCCAGTAAATTCCAAAAGCTAGGGGGTAAAATTCCCCGTGGTGTTTTGATGGTCGGTTCTCCTGGTACGGGTAAAACCCTATTAGCGAAAGCGATTGCGGGTGAGGCTAAGGTTCCTTTCTTTAGTATTTCCGGTTCTGATTTTGTTGAAATGTTTGTGGGTGTTGGTGCTTCACGTGTTCGTGATATGTTTGAGCAAGCTAAGAAACATGCCCCATGCATTATCTTTATAGATGAAATCGATGCTGTTGGTCGCCAACGTGGCGCTGGCGTGGGTGGCGGTAATGATGAGCGTGAGCAAACGTTAAATCAGCTACTTGTTGAAATGGATGGCTTCGAAGGTAATGAAGGCGTAATCGTCATTGCAGCAACCAATCGCCCCGATGTTCTAGATCAAGCTTTGCTACGTCCTGGACGTTTCGATCGCCAGGTCGTTGTACCACTTCCTGATGTTCGTGGTCGTGAGCAGATCCTTAAAGTTCATATGCGTAAAGTTCCTTTAGGTGATGACGTCAAGCCATCATTGCTTGCACGTGGTACGCCAGGTTTTTCTGGTGCTGATCTTGCTAACCTCGTTAATGAAGCGGCGTTATTCTCAGCACGTTCTGATAAGCGCGTTGTTGGTATGGCTGAGTTTGAACAGGCTAAAGATAAAATCATGATGGGTGCTGAACGCAAATCCATGGTGATGGGTGAAGATGAGAAGAAACTGACGGCTTATCATGAAGCAGGTCATGCGATTGTGGGGCTTAAGGTTCCAGATCATGATCCTGTCTATAAGGTGTCGATCATTCCACGTGGTCGCGCCTTAGGTGTAACTATGTTCCTTCCTGAGGAGGATCGCTATAGTCACAGCAAACAACATTTAGAAAGTCAGCTTTCTAGTTTGTTTGGTGGGCGTATTGCTGAGGAAATGATCTTTGGTCCAGCGTTTGTTACAACGGGTGCGTCTAACGATATTGAGCGTGCTTCCGATATTGCACGTAATATGGTTACCAAGTGGGGGCTTTCAGATCGTATGGGGCCTCTGGCTTATAGCCAAGATCAGGAAAACTATCTTGGGCAAGCAGGTACGCAACATAAGCCGATGTCTGATGATACAGCGTTAGCGATTGATGAAGAGATTCGTGATTTCATTGATCGTAATTACAAACGTTCGGAAGATATTTTAAAAGAGAATATTGATGTTCTTCATGCGATGTCTGCTGCGTTAATGAAATATGAAACCATCGATCATGTTCAAATCAAAGCCTTGATGAATGGTGATGAACCACCTCCACCACAAGACTGGATTGAAAAGGATGATGATAACGATGATAGTAGTGGTACCACAACTACGCTTGATTCTGCAAAAGATGAAGATGCTGCTGATGATTCGCTTGATGGAACAGCCAGTTTACATTAAGATATAGTTCAGCTTAAAAAAAGCGCGGTTATCCGCGCTTTTTTTATACAAACCCAAAAAGAATTAGAGTGGCTCTCTTTTTCTTATCAGATCTGAACAATGGGCTGTTCGTAAATTTAAATTGTCTTGTTGTTAATAAACACCAGATTATGATTTCCGATAAATTAACAATGAATATATAGATGCCTTCAGCAATACGTGTCATGGGTATTCTCAATACCACGCCTGATTCCTTTTCAGATGGCGGAAAATTTACCAATATCGATCAAGCGCTTGAGCATGTAGCTCAAATGATTGTTGATGGTGCAGATATCATTGATATTGGCGGCGAGTCAACACGCCCTGGTGCTCAGGCCGTTTCAGTTGATGATGAAATTGCTCGTGTTATTCCTATTGTCCAAGAAATTCGAAAGCGGTTTGATATTGATATTTCAGTTGATACAAGCAAGGCTGAAGTGATGCGCGAGGCAATTAGTGCAGGAGTTTCAATTATCAATGATGTTCGAGCTTTAAGGGAGCCGGGGGCGCTCGATATCTGTAAAGACTCCGATGTTGATATATGTCTCATGCATATGCAAGGTCAGCCGCGTACTATGCAGGCATTACCCATATATGAGTCAGTTGTCGATGATATTTATGGTTTTTTACGTGAGCAAATAGAGGTTTGTACAAATGCTGGCATTGCTAATAGCCGACTAATCATCGATCCAGGATTCGGTTTTGGTAAAACTTTATCTCATAACCTTGAGTTATTGGCTAAGCTAAACAGATTTAAAAGCCTCGGAGTGCCAATGTTGGTAGGTATTTCAAGAAAAAGCATGATCGGTACATTGCTAAATGATGCGCCTGTTGATCAACGATCAAATGGTAGTTTAGCAGCTAATGTTATCGCCGCGATGAACGGTGCGAGTATTATCCGCACACATGATGTTAAACAAACAAATGAGGCAATGAAAATTGCCATAGGGGTATTAGAATATGTCTAGAAAATATTTTGGCACTGATGGTATTCGTGGACGGATTGGAAAACATCCAATGACGCCAGATTTTGCCTTACGTCTTGGTTGGGCTGCTGGTAAGGTTTTATCACAGGGGTCAAATCCATTAGTGGTTATTGGTAAAGACACACGAATTTCTGGTTATATGTTGGAATCTGCTTTGCAAGCGGGTTTAGTAGCGGCAGGAGTGAATATTCGTTTGGTTGGGCCAATGCCAACACCTGCTGTTGCCTATTTAACGCGTACTTTCCGTGCCTCTGCAGGTATTGTAATCAGCGCCTCTCACAATCCTTATTATGATAATGGTATCAAATTTTTCTCGGCTAATGGCACAAAGCTCGATGATACTGTTGAGGAAGAGATTGAAAGACATCTAGAAATGGATGTGCAAACAGTCGATTCATTAAATTTAGGTAAGGCCGTTCGTGTTGATGATGCGGCTGGTCGTTATATTGAATTCTGTAAACGTACCTTACCCGCAAGAGTTAGTCTGAAGGGTCTGCGAATTGTTGTGGATTGCGCCAACGGTGCAACTTACCATGTTGCACCTGATGTATTCCGTGAGTTGGGGGCTGAGGTTATTGCTATCAACGATGAGCCTGATGGTGTAAACATCAATAAAGAGTGTGGAGCTACCTCGCTAGGTAGCCTGCAAGAAGCTGTCAAAATCTATCGTGCTAATGTTGGAATTGCATTGGATGGTGATGGTGATCGTTTGATGATGGTCGATGAGCAAGGTGAAGTTGTCGATGGTGATGAAATCATCGCGATTATTGCTAAGCATCGTAAAGATAAGAATAAGCTAAAGGGTGATGTTGTCGGCACTTTGATGAGTAATCTTGGTCTTGAAAAGGCGATGAAATCTATCGGTGTTGGTTTTCGTCGGGCCAATGTTGGCGACCGTTATGTTATGGAAGAATTGCGTGAATGCGGTGGCATTATTGGTGGAGAAAATTCTGGGCATATCATTGCGCGTGATCGCATAGAAACGGGTGATGGCATTGTGGCGGCATTACAAGTGTTAAATGCTATGATTGATACGCAGTTTACGCTTTATGATTTAAAGCAGATTATGATCAAATACCCTCAAGTTTTGGTTAATGTGCCGATTAAAGAAAAAATTGACCTTGATGAGTCAGATGATATTCAGCAGTCTGTTAAGGATGTTGAGGCTGAACTCGGTGTGCGAGGTCGCGTGTTACTAAGAGCATCTGGCACAGAGCCTTTGATCCGGGTCATGGTTGAAGGTGAAGAGATGGCAGAAATTAAGGTGCTTGCTGATCGTATTGCCAATGTGGTTCGAAAAACAGCGGCATGATTTGCCTCTAGTGTGGTAGTTCTAGTTACCAAGTGGGCTGTCTAATCAGCTAACAGGTTTTGCAGCTCGGATAGATAAGCAGAGGCTGTTGCTTGTCTATCTTCTTCGCTAACTACCACGCGATCTTCCCACTCAATATGTTCCTCGGGTAATTCATCAAGGAATCGACTGGGTTCTGTCGTTAAGGATTCGCCGAAGCGAGTGCGTGTTTTAGCGTAGCTCATAAAAAGTCTTTTGCGGGCGCGTGTAATGCCAACGTATGTTAGACGCCTCTCTTCTTCAAGTCCTGTGATGTCCTGGATGCTGTTTTGATGTGGAAGTAACTCTTCTTCCACACCAATCATGAATACATAGGGGAACTCCAGACCTTTCGAAGCATGCAGAGTCATTAAACTAGCTGCATCATAATCCTCTTCTTCCTGATTCTTCTCCAGCATATCAACCAGCGATAAATGAGCAATAATAGCTGAAATATCCTCTTTCCCTTCCCCTTCGTCATAAAGTCTTCTAACCCAGTCGACTAATTCCATAACGTTGCTGATTCGACTATCAGCAGCTTTGGGAGTTTTAGAGTGATTACGCAACCAGTCTTCATAAGACGTATCGGTAATTACCTGCATGACGATTTGTTGTGGTGCTTTTTCTCTTGAGAGCAAATTCAGCTGTTTTATCCAGTCTGAGAAGTAGCCTAGTCGCGCTTTGGCCTTCGCAGACAGACTCTCCTGAAAAGCAAACTCGGAACAGGCTTTGTATAAGCTGAGATCGCGCTTGTTTGCATATGAGCCAAGTTTTTCCAGCGTCGATATGCCAATTTCTCGTTTTGGGGTATTAACAATACGAAGAAAGGCTGCGTCATCATCAGGATTAGCGATTAACCGAATATAAGAAAGTATATCTTTGATTTCAGTACGTTCAAAGAATGATGTGCCTCCAGTGATCTTATAATGGATATGGTTTTCACGCAGGTAGCGTTCGAGTAAGCGGCTTTGATGATTGCTACGGTACAGGATAGCAAAGTCTTTCCATTTGGCGTGTTCACGAAAATGGATTTTCATCATCTGGCTGACAATCTTTTCACATTCTTGCTCGACAGTACGGCATGGGATGATACGGATTTTTTCTCCTTCTCCTAGATCACTCCATAATTTCTTTTCAAACAAATGTGGGTTGTTTGCAATTAAATGATTAGCTGTTTGCAGAATTCGTGATGTAGAACGATAGTTTTGTTCCAATTTGACGATTTTAAGTGTTGGGAAGTCTTGACTGAGAACATGAATATTTTCTGGTTTTGCTCCACGCCATGCATAAATAGATTGGTCATCATCACCAACAGCGGTAAGCCCTCCATCAACACCTGTTAGCCGTTTTATAAGTTCGTACTGGCAGATATTAGTGTCTTGGTACTCGTCCACAAGTAAATAGCGTGTCTGTGCTTGCCATTTTTGTTCGATCTCTGGAAATTGCCTAAATAACAGGACTGGAAGCATGATTAAGTCATCAAAATCAACAGCGTTATAGGCTTTGAGTTGGCGTTGATAGCGCTCATAAAGTTTAGCTGCTCGAAACTCTTCTTTGGTAGCGGCAATTTCTAAAGCTTGTTTTGGTAAAATAAAGTCATTCTTCCAACGTGAAATGATCCATTTATCGTCGTTTTCTTCTAGCTCTTCAAGGTTTTCTTCTTTATGCAATAAATCTTTGAGGATAGTTTGAGTGTCATGGGCATCGAATATGGTAAAGCCCGATTTGTAACCCAGTTGTTTGTATTCACGTTGGATGATTTTTAGGCCAAGTGTGTGAAAGGTTGCAATGGTTAAACCTTTGCCTTCTCCTTTTTCTAAAATATCGCCAATCCGACTGCGCATCTCACGAGCCGCTTTATTGGTAAAGGTGATAGCGGTAATTTTGCGAGGATCATAGTTAGCATCGCGAATGAGCCATGCAATTTTTTGAGTAATAACTCGTGTCTTGCCGCTGCCTGCACCAGCCAAGACCAATAATGGTGAGCCTAGATGAGTGACTGCGTCACTTTGTTGGGGATTCAATCCGTCCATATTATGTTTTGAGTGCCTGTCAAAAAAGGATGCTAGAAAGGAGCGTCTATAATGCCTGCTTTAGTGTTAAAATCCTAGGTTACTTAATCAGGCAGATAAGGAAGAATATATGCGCGTCGATCGGCAGTCAGGTTTGATGGAGGGAGCTAAATATATTCGCTCCCCTAATCATGATGCTAGGCCGCATGGTGCGGATATTTCTTTAATCGTTCTACATAATATCAGCCTCCCGCCCGGTGAGTTTGGAGGGCAGGGTGTGAATCAGCTATTTACCAATCATCTGGATAAAAATGAGCATCCTTTCTATGAAGAAATTCATGAGCTACGGGTATCCAGTCACGTATTTATCCGCCGTGATGGGGAGGTGATCCAATATGTGCCATTCCACTTACGTGCATGGCATGCTGGTGTTTCATGTTTCGAAGGACAAGCGGTGTGTAATGATTATTCAATTGGTATTGAACTGGAAGGAACTGATGACAAGCCATTTAGAGAAGAGCAGTATGCTGCACTTGACCAGGTATTAACTTCCTTACTAGCAACTTACCCCTCTCTAAGCCCTGAAAAAATTACCGGACACGAGCAAATAGCTCCCATGCGGAAGACAGACCCTGGACCATGTTTTAATTGGCATAGGGTATCGGATGCCATGCAAACTGAGTTACCAGCGATCGCGGTATTGAATACAACTGATGAATAAGCTCTTTAGGATGAATAAGCTCTTTAGATGGTATCAGGTTAAAGCGAGTATTGTTGCCCATTGAGCTTGGGGCTAGGCCTGTTGTTCTGACAAGTAATGGTGCTATTATTTTGAACGAAAAGTAATTCTACCTTTTGTTAAGTCGTATGGTGTTAACTGAACTGTCACAGTATCACCAGTGAGGATGCGAATGTAATTTTTGCGCATTCTTCCTGAAATGTGGGCAGTAACAACGTATTTGTTTTCTAACTCGACGCGAAATGTTGTGTTAGGAAGGGTTTCAATAACCGTTCCTTCCATTTCAATATGATCTTCTTTTGGCATGCATGTAAACTGGTTGGTAAAAGAGCGTGGTATTATCCACCGATAACAGGTAATGACAAGTCTTTTTTGCGGTCAAATGCTTTCATCTAGCGACGTTTGGCGGTATAGTCGCCAACTTTATCATCCTGTTGAAAATAGATAATAGGGTGTGTTAACAACTTTTCAAGGAGTTTTCATGGCTTTTGCTGGAATTTTCCCTGGTCAGGGGTCTCAATCTATTGGCATGCTTAGTGCCCTTGCTGAATCTTCTACGACTGTTTCCTCTACCTTTGCTGAAGCATCGGATGCTTTGGGATTTGATTTATGGAAAATGGTTGTTGATGGCGATGAGGCAACCTTGAATCAAACTATTAATACCCAACCCTCTATGTTGGCGGCGGGTATTGCTGTGTGGCGCGTTTGGCAGGAGCAGGGTGGAGTAATGCCGAGTGCTGTTGCGGGACATAGCCTAGGTGAATATTCAGCGCTTGTCGCGGCAGGTAAGCTTGATTTTGCTGATGCTATTAAGCTTGTTAGAGCGCGGGCAGAAGCGATGCAGCAGGCCGTTCCAGAGGGAGTGGGTGCAATGGCTGCCATTCTTGGGCTTGAAGATGCACAAATTCTAAGCGTTTGTGAGCAAGCTGCGGGTGATGAAGTTGTTGAAGCTGTTAACTTCAATTCGCCTGGTCAGGTAGTTATCGCCGGCAATGCAGGAGCTATTGACAGGGCAATCGAATTAGCGACAGAAGCTGGCGCTAAACGTGCGATCAAGCTAGCGGTGAGTGTTCCTTCTCATTGTGCATTAATGAAACCTGCAGCTGAGCAGTTAGCTGAGAAACTTTCCGATATAACATTCACAGCAACCGATATGCCTGTTATACATAATGTATCAGCTACTCAAAGTGCAAGTGTCGAGGAAGTACCTTCTCTATTGGCAGAGCAGCTTTTTAAACCCGTGCGTTGGGTTGAAAGTATAACTGATCTGAAGAACTCACATGATGCTCAGGCTATGCTAGAGTTTGGCCCGGGTAAAGTATTGATGGGCTTAAATCGTCGCATTGATCGTTCAATAAAAACTATTTGTGTTCATGATCCAGCTTCTATGCAAAAGGGATTAGAACTTTGTGAGGAAATGTCATGATAAATCTAGATGGTCAAATTGCATTGGTAACTGGTGCAAGCCGTGGTATTGGACAAGCAATTGCAGTATCTCTTGGTAAAGCTGGTGCGACTGTGATTGGTACAGCAACGTCTGAGGGCGGTGCTGATAAGATTTCTGAACACTTTGCAAATGAGGGTGTTACTGGAAAAGGCATGATGCTTGATGTGAGTAGTTCGGATTCGGTCACTGATGTTTTGAAAGTGGTTAATGATGAATTTGGTGCCATCCAGATTCTTGTCAATAATGCCGGTATTACCCGTGATAACCTTCTTATGCGTATGAAGGATGATGAGTGGGACAGCATCATCAACACCAATCTCACATCTGTCTTTAGAACGAGCAAAGCATGTCTGCGAGGGATGATGAAGGCTCGCTCAGGACGGATTATATCGATATCATCAGTAGTTGGTGCTACTGGTAATGCTGGCCAGTCTAATTATGCAGCAGCAAAAGCAGGCCTTGTTGGTTTTTCTAAATCACTGGCTCGCGAAATCGGTTCCCGAGGAGTGACTGTCAATGTGATTGCGCCCGGTTTTATCGATACTGATATGACTAAGGCACTACCAGAAGAGCAGCGTAAAATTTTACTTGCCGAAGTTCCTATGAAAAAATTGGGCAGTGCACAGGATATCGCGAATGCGGTATTATTCCTTGCATCAGACATGGGGTCTTATGTAACTGGAGAAACCATCCATGTTAATGGTGGCATGTATATGGCATAGCTTTGTATCTTAATCCTTGCGATTTTGTATTGAGATAGCGTTTTTTAGCCACATACATTACTTATCTAGAGTACGTACAGGTTTAATCACTGGATTGATAGGGTTAATATATCTTACAATGTGAGCCAGTTTATAGATTATCGGGGTTAATTGCCCTGTTGCTTGCTTTTGTTTAAGTGAGTACGAAATAAAATTACTGCAATTTTGCAAAAACTTTTTGAGGAAAAGAAATGAGTGATATTGAAAGCCGCGTAAAGGATGTTGTTGCTGAACAGCTAGATAAAAATGTTGATGAAATTACTAATGAATCTTCTTTCGTTGACGACCTTGGCGCAGATTCATTGGATACTGTTGAGCTAGTAATGGCACTTGAAGAAGAATTTGATGCTGAAATTCCAGACGAAGAAGCTGAGAAAATCACAACAGTTCAGCTTGCTATCGATTACATCAATAGTGTAAACGCTTAATCGCTGAACATCTCATGGCAGGACTCTTTTAGTAGAATTTCTGCCATGTGCCTTTTTTCTTAAGATATTTATAGGATAAGACATTGTCAAAGAGACGCGTAGTTGTTACAGGTATGGGAATTGTTTCTCCAGTGGGTTCACGGTTAGAGACAGCATGGAAAAACATATTAGACGGCAAAAGCGGTATTGATGTTGTTAATCCAGATTTGTTTGATGCAACGGACTTTAGTGCCAGAATCGCCGGTAATGTTAAAGGTTTTGACGTTGGTAGATACATTAAGAAAAAAGACCAACGAAAAATGGATACGTTTATCCATTATGGTATTGGCGCAGGTACGGATGCACTAAATGATGCGGCTTTCGAAGTCAATGACCAAAACTCTGTCAGGACGGGTGTGATCGTCGGTTCGGGTATTGGTGGTCTGGGAACTATCGAACGTAACTATGGAATTTATTTAGAAAAAGGACCAAAGAAGATTTCACCTTTCTTTGTGCCTAGTAGTATTGTAAATATGGTGGCGGGTAACCTATCTATCATGCACGGCTTAAAGGGGCACAATATTTCCCCCGTTTCCGCTTGTGCTACAGCGACTCACAGCATTGGTGATGCCATGAGACTGATTCAGTACGGTGATGCTGATGCCTTCTTGTGTGGTGGTGCTGAAATGGGGTCTACTCCATTAGGAATCGGCGGGTTCGCAGCTGCCAGAGCTTTATCAACCCGAAACGATGATCCGCAAGCGGCAAGTCGTCCTTGGGATAAAGACCGTGATGGTTTTGTATTGGGTGATGGTTCTGGTGTTATCTTCCTTGAAGAATATGAAACAGCTAAAGCACGTGGTGCAGAAATCTATTGTGAGCTTGTAGGCTTTGGTATGAGCAGTGATGCTTACCATATGACTTCTCCTTCAACGGATGGAGAAGGTGCCGCACGTTGTATGCTACATGCCTTAAATGATGCTGGCCTCAACCCGGAAGATGTTGATTACATCAATGCTCATGGTACCTCTACTCCAGCTGGTGATGTTGCCGAGACAGTGGCACTTAAGCGCGCATTTGGTGATCATGCTAAGAAAGTGGCCGTTAGTTCAACGAAGTCTATGACAGGTCACCTTTTAGGTGCTGCGGGTGGTATTGAGGCCATCTTCTCTATCTTGGCGCTTCGTGATCAAGTTATCCCACCAACAATCAACCTTGATAATCAAGACCCAGACTGTGATCTTGATTATGTACCAAACACCGCCCGTGATGCTGAATTAAATGTAGTTATGAGTAACTCGTTTGGTTTCGGTGGTACAAACGGCACTTTGATTTTCAAGAAAATTTAGCGTTTATTGCGGGATATATAGATATGTTCAAGGAGCCTGTAGTCTTAGGGCTCCTTAACTAGTTTAATACAACGTGAAAATTCAGCAAATCCTCCTCGCTTTCTCGTTCTCATCCTCTTTGTGAGGTTATGCATAAACACACATGCATTTATCTATTCACAAACTCAAACAGCATTTTGATCTCTTAGCAC
Source organism: uncultured Thiotrichaceae bacterium (assembly GCA_902727985.1). Taxonomy (GTDB): domain Bacteria; phylum Pseudomonadota; class Gammaproteobacteria; order Thiotrichales; family Thiotrichaceae; genus HyVt-477. The sequence continues at coordinate 15,363 of CACVAY010000083.1, forward strand.
TACATCGTGTTAACCCCAAGCGCTATCCATATCTTTTAGAAAGTCAGTCTATTTCTGATGTATCCCGTTTTAGTATTTTGTTTGCTTATCCTGATAAACAAATTCAATCTGAATTTAAAGATGGATCAAAATTTTTAGAGACGCTGACGAAAGAGTTCATATCAGAAAATGATATTAAGCATGAGAGTCACTTGCCTTTCAGGGGGGGATGGTTTGTATATTTGGGCTATGAGCTTGCTCAAGAAATTGAGCCAAGTCTAGATTTACAAGCCGATAGCTTTGATTTGCCTATGGCTATTGCAACGCGAGTGCCAGCTGCCATTATCATCGACCATATTGCGAATGAAACCTGGTTTGTTGATGAGGAAAAAGATGAAACACGTTATCAGCAGGCGCTTGCTGATATTGCTGCTATCAAACCTTGTGATGGACAAGGTGTATCTTCTATTCAAGCAGTTCAATGTGAAGATGCTGATGAGGCTTATCTAACGGCGGTTGATCGTATTTCTAAATATATTAAGCAAGGTGATGTTTTTCAGGTAAATCTTTCACGAAGTTGGCAAGTGTCTTTAAACGATGATTTATCATCTTCCCAGATATATGAAACCTTACGAGAGCGTAATCCTGCACCTTTTGCTGCTTTGGCAAATTTTGAAAACTTCTCTATTATCAGTTCGTCTCCAGAACGATTAGTTAGGGTGAATAACGGGATTGCTGAAACTCGCCCTATTGCGGGAACTCGACCTCGCGGCGATAGCGTACTTAAAGACCAAGCATTATTGGAAGAATTGCTTGCACATCCAAAAGAACGCGCCGAACATATTATGTTGATTGATCTTGAGCGGAACGATCTTGGGCGAATTACCAAGCCTGGGACTGTTGAAGTGGATGAACTCATGACCATTGAAAGTTATGAGTATGTTCACCATATTGTTTCGAACATTCGTGGTGAATTGAAAAAAGATGTTACACCTGCTGATGTTATCGCAGCGGTCTTCCCCGGTGGCACAATTACGGGTTGCCCGAAGGTCCGTTGTATGGAAATTATTTCTGAACTAGAAAACACGGGGCGTGGCCCATATACAGGCTCTTTAGGCTACATTAATAAGAATGGTGATATGGATTCTAATATTCTGATTCGCACTTTGGTTAAAAAAGGTCAGGATATACACTTTCGAACTGGAGCCGGAATCGTGTTTGATTCTATTCCTAAGAATGAGTTACTTGAGACTCGCCATAAAGCAAAGGGTTTGCTCAAGGTTTTCGATACAGAGACCATCGAATCTAATGATTAAGGTGAATGGACTAGCATCGAATGTGCTACCTGTAACTGATCGAGGGCTTGCTTACGGCGATGGTGTATGGGAAACCATCGTTATCAGAGAGCATCAACTTAAACAGCTTGATAAGCATTTGGCAAGATTGCAAAAAGGTTTAACAGCGTTAGCGATTAAGAATCTAGACTTATCGTTAGTCAGAGATGAGTGTCATAAACTTGAGAGTAAGAATGAAAACGCTATTGTTAAACTAATAATAACGCGTGGTGATGCCCAACGCGGTTATGCTTATGATGATACCAATCCTTGTCGTTGGATTCTCTCTACACATGAGTTGCCTGTTTTCCCCGGATCTTATGAAGAGGAAGGTGTTTCCTTATTCCAATGCGATACGCGGTTAGCCATTAATCCTCGTTTAGCAGGTTTTAAACATTTGAATCGTTTGGAGCAGGTGTTAGCACGAGCAGAATTCACAGCAGAATACCAAGAGGGTTTAGTGTGTGATTACGATGATCATGTTATCGAAGGCACCATGAGCAATGTCTTTGTGATTACTGAGGATAATCGCATAGTTACCCCCGATTTATCATCCAGTGGGATAGCAGGCGTTGCCCGCTCATGTATAATCGAGCACTGTCATGATCTTGGGCAACCCGTAGAGGTTAAACCTCTGGTATTACATGATATGAATAATGCCAAGGGGTTATTTTTGAGTAATTCAGTCATCAAAATCTGGCCGGTAAAACAGTACCAGAATAAGCATTTTGCTATCCCGGCAATCATTCGTACCTTACAAGGACAAGTCAACAAGTCGCTATGAAATTTTTAAAATGGTTATTTATTCTTATCTTGCTAGCAGGTTCTGCAGCCGCCTTTCTAGCATATAAGGAGTATCAGTCATTCCTTGACACTGCAGTAGAAGTTGGTGCAGATAATAGTATTTTTACAGTTAAAAAAGGTAGCAGTTTTTCAAAAGTTGCAACGCAACTTGAATCACAGAAACTAGTGAAGTCAGCTGTCTTATTTAAGGTGCTTGCAAAGATTCGCAAGCAAGAAAGCAAATTGAAAACGGGTGAATATGAGTTGCCTGAAACGGTAAAGCCTATTGAATTGCTGGATATTTTGACATCAGGACGTTCTTTGCAGTACAAACAAGTCATTATCGAAGGCAAAAGCTACAAGCAATTAGTCGAGAGTATCAAGAATAACCCAAATCTCAAACAGACCCTTTCAGATGAAGACTATGCATCTATTATGGAAAAATTGGGTTCTGAGTTTTCCAAACCAGAAGGCATGTTTTTCCCAGACACTTATAATTTCCCACGTAATACGACGGATATGCAATTTCTACAGCGCAGTTATGACGATATGCAGAGTTTTATCCAGAAGGCATGGGAGAATCGTGTGCCTCACCCTAAAATAAAAACGCCTTATGAAGCATTGATTCTTGCCTCTATTGTTGAAAAAGAAACAGGCCATGAGGCTGAACGTCCGATGATTGCTCGTGTCTTTTTGAATCGTTTAGAAAGAGGTATGATGTTGCAAACCGATCCAACGGTTATTTATGGGATGGGTGATAAATATAAGGGAAATATTCGCAAGAAAGATTTGAAAAGTGATAATCCTTACAATACCTATACACGCTATGGCTTACCACCCACACCTATTGCAACACCGGGCAGAGAAGCTATCAATGCGGTGATGCACCCACCCGAAGGAGATGCGCTGTATTTTGTTGCCAAGGGTGATGGTACTTCTTATTTCTCAAAGACTTATGCCGAGCATCGTAAAGCGGTTATTAAGTATCTTTTAAATGGTAACAGTTCACGCTACCAAGGCGGTAAATAGTGAAAAAAAGCTTGTTCATTACGATTGAAGGGGTCGAGGGAGCAGGTAAGACCACGAGCATTCCTGTTATTCAAGAAACATTGAGTGCTTATAATGAACATATCGTTTTAACGCGTGAGCCTGGTGGAACAGAGGTCTCAGAAGCTATACGAGAAACTTTGTTATCACAGAGTCTGCCTGCAATGCATCCGGATACTGAATTGTTATTGATGTTTGCTGCCAGGGCAGAACATCTGCGTAGCAAGATTGAGCCAGCTTTAGCAGAAAATAAGATTGTTCTGTGTGATCGATTTACTGATTCGACCTATGCCTATCAGGGCGGTGGGCGAGGTATTGCTGATTCACGCATTAAGGTTTTGGAAAAATGGACGCAAGGTACATTGTGCGCTGATTTGACACTATACCTTGATGTTGATGCTGCGACAGGTTTGGCACGTACAAGAATACGTGAGCATTCTGATCGTTTTGAAGATGAGGATATTGCATTTTTTAATCGAATTAGAGGCAAGTTTCATGAATTAATGGCTGAACATCCAGAACGATACCGTTTGATTGATGCAAGCCAATCAATTTCAGAGGTACATCAGCAGATTCGAGATGTATTACACACTTACTTGAAAGAACGGCGCTAATGAATATCTATCCTTGGCAAGGCCAAAGTTGGAGGCAATTACAAGGACTGCGAACCCAAGGAAGAATGCCACACGCTATTATAGTTTCAGGGCTTACGGGTACGGGTGTTAATGACTTTGTACATACTTTTGCCAACAGTTTGCTTTGCACACACCCAGATATACAAGGCTTTGCCTGTGGTGAATGTGCAAGTTGTCATGTTAGGCAGAGTGGGGCGCATCCAGATTATTCCTTGTTGGGGGTTCCAGAAGGTAAAAAACAAATCCCCATTGATAATGTTCGTTCGCTAAATGCGCATATGACCCTAAGCAGAAGCTACTCAGACTATCGTGTTGCTCTAGTTACCCCTGCTGAAGCAATGAATCAATACTCAGCGAATAGTTTACTTAAGACCCTGGAAGAGCCGTCACCTGATTCTGTGATGTTACTAATGACACATAAATTTTCAGGCTTATTGCCTACTATTCGTAGCCGCTGTGTGCATTATGTTTTGGATACGCCTACTGAAAAGCAGTCTTTGGAATGGCTCAGTGCTCAGGAAACCAAAAATGATCCTAAGTTGCTATTAGCAACTGCCAATAATAAACCATTAACCGCATTGTCTTTTGATGGTGATAAAGATGTATTAGCAAAGAAGGCAGAATTTGCACATGATCTTATGAATATCATGCAAGCAAATGAGTCTATCGTTGGCTTAGGAGAAAAATGGCAAAAATACTCTTTTGAACAGCTATTAGTCTGGCAAATTCATTGGTTAGAAACTGCCATCAGAACGGTGCATTTACAACCAGAAAGAATGCCTAATAAGTTGATTGCACAACTGTTAAGTAAGAACCCAAAAGTAGATACATTATGGCAACATTATGATCTCTTATTACAATTCCGACGATTAACCGACCATCCTTTAAATCAACAGAGTTTTGGTGAACATATGTTATCTTTATGGCATCAATATTCAGTGTCCATGACATAAGCGCACTGAATCGTATTTAGTAGAAAACTACTAATGATTGATCCCTAAAAAATAACAACAAGAGGTCAGCATGCTCACTGAATTAACCCCACTGGTTGAACCTGAAAAGCCAGAACTGAGTGATTTATTACAGCTAGGTATACGCGACAAAGTCGCTTTACACTCACACTACATGCCATTCATACGTGATGGTGGTATTTTTATTCCTACAGATCGTGAATATAGTTTTGGTGAAACGATTGGTATGGTTTTACGATTCCTCGATCGCGGTAAAAAACTCATTATCACAGGTAAAGTCGTTTGGATTGCTCCACATTCGGGCAATAATTCCAGTCATAGTGCTGGCGTTGGCTTACAGTTCGTCGGTGCGGCAAAAGCTGATGTAAAAGGTGCTATTGATGCTTACCTTGGTGAGTTAGCGCAACGTCCTTCACTACACCAAGCTTATTAAGTCTCTTCGAATCTGGTTGGTTAATATGCTGGCCAGGTTCTAAAAAGTACCTGAGTTCTTTTTCGTTATGTTGTCTATACGAATTTTCCTGTCCAATCAAAATCTTCATGCCAAACGATTTCCCAGAGATTTTTTTCAGGGTCTTTGAAATAACCACAATACCCCCCCCAATCAGGAGTAAAAGCTTGCCTGGTTATTTCTGCTCCATAAGCTTTGGCAGTCTCCAGGTAATGATTTACATCAGATCTCTCCTTAACATTAAGCGACAGGGACAAGGCTGTATTAAATCCGGAAATATTACAGCCTGATTGCTTGGCTAGTAGATGTTTTGGATAGAGTGCCAATATGATACTGCCTGATGAAAACATACAAAAAGGGTGTTCAGGCTTATCGCTTTGACGCCAAATGTTAAACCCAAGGGCCTCATAAAAGTGGCACATCAGCTCAAATCGGGTAACGCCAATGGTGATGTAAGAGATACGTGAATCAGGTTTATGCATAAAGTATTGACAGAACGAATGGAAACATTTGATAAGTCGATAAAACCTAAGACCATGAGTAGTATAATATCGTAATATGATGACAACCGCATCCAGCGCTGGTTATTCCGATAAACAAAAGGGGTTTGCTGGACTACAGTTAAGACACTCTTTGACGCTATCGCAGGATTCTTACATTTGTTGGTATATAGTAATCTCGCGTGGCAAAAAACTTAAGGAGTTATTATTGATCCTGATCCTGTTTTTGTTCTTTTTTAGCTTTGCAGTTTTCATTAATGCTCGTGTTAATAGCGTTAATTTTTTCTTTACGCTCAGTATTGCTCAGCAATTTTGTTTTACCTTCATTCTGCCACGCGATGGGGGTATCAGAATTAAGTGCTTCTAGGTTTGCGGTTTGCTTCTCACAATACTCTGCAAGCTTTTTCTCATATTCTTCAGCAGAATTTTTAGCTTGTTTATCTTCTGGAGGTTTAGTGACAACGGCTTCTTTTTTAGCCTTGGTTTGTTGTCTCGGTTTAGCCTCGCTGCCATACTTTCCTGCTTTTGGTTTAGTCGTTTTCACCGAGGAGGAGGTAGGTAAATCCGCCGCAATGCGAATCTTGCGTTCGATATTTGTCGCATCTTTGCCTATAGGAGCTGGGCGCTGTGTGTAATGCATTTGTCCTTGGTCATCAACCCATTTATAAATTTTGGCTGAAACAACAGAGCTTGATGTTAAAACAAGCAGGGCGATCGATATTTTTGTTATTTTATTGATAGTATTCATGGCTGTGCTTTTATCGTAGGAGTTTGTATATTAGTAATTGCTAATACACCATGTTATAATTATTTTTTTAGATTCAGACACCTTTTTCCTGAGGTAATTTTAGATGATAAATAATTATAAAGCCGCTCTTTTCGGATTAGTGGCGTTGCTTCAAACGGCTAGTCTTTTCGCTGAAATTCCACTACAAACACATGTCATTGAAAAAGCAGAAGTCCCCCTTGTAAAGGTACTGAATGGTCGAATAGAAGCTGTTAACCGAAGTACAGTGTCAGCACAAACAAACGGTTCAATCGAGACGCTGAACTATGATGTTGGTGATTTGGTAGAAAAGTCAGCTGTTATTGCACGTATCAAGTCACGTTCTCAACAGGCTGGTTTAGTGCAAGCAAAAGCCTCTGTTAGCGAAGCCAAAGCATCAGCTGCCAGAGCCAAAGCAACCTATCGTTCAGCACAAGCGCGTTCAGAAGAAGCGGCCTCAAATTTTCAACGTGTCAAGAAAATATACGAGCAGAAGCTGATTTCACGATCGGAGTATGATCGTAGTGCTGCTGCCACAAAATCAGCTAAAGCGGAAGTCGGGGCAGCCAAGGCTGCCTATGAGGCCACTCTTTCATCGGTTACAGCTGCACAGGCTGGACAAACTCAGGCCGGAGAGCAGTTGGGTTATACCGAGATACTTGCCCCCTACAGCGGCATTGTCATTGAGCGCCATGTGGAATTAGGTGAAGTAGTTTCTGAGGGTAAGCCAATCATGACAGGAATATCCCTAGATCAGTTACGTGTTTCATCTGATGTTCCACAAAGTATGATCAATGCGGTTAGAAAGTATAAGAAAGCGTCTGTTTTACTCCCTGAATCTGGCAAGAAAAGTGCAGTCACATCCTTTACCATTTTTCCTTATGCGGATAGTCTAACCAACACATTTAAGGTGCGTGCAAAATTTCCAGAAAAAATGCGTGATGTATATCCAGGAAGTTTTGTGAAAATAGCATTCACTATTGGTAAGAAAACAGAGATTACTTTACCAGAATCGATGATTGTATATCGGGGGGAGGTTACAGGAGTTTATGTGGTTGATAAAGCAGGGCAGCCATTACTACGTCAAATCAAACTGGGGCAGCGCATTGATAATAATAAAATTGTTGTTCTGAGTGGTCTGGAATTCGGTGAAACGATTGCGGTGGATCCCACACATGCAACCTTGTTTTTGAAGCGTGCCATAAAGCAGCAGGAGACTGCTCATGAGTGATAAAAATATGGGAATTTCGGGACGTATTGCCAAGAAGTTTTTGCTGACCGAAATTACCCCCTTACTTGCATTAGTCGGCTTATTGCTAGGCTTATTTGCGGTAATCGTGACGCCACGAGAAGAAGACCCACAGATCAATGTAACTTTCGCGAATGTGTTTATCCCTTTCCCAGGCGCAACAGCGCAAGAAGTAGAACAGTTAGTGAGCACACCTGCCGAGCAAGTTTTGTCAGAAGTAGTCGGGATCAAACATATTTACTCGACATCTCGTCCAGGGATGTCAGTGTTAACGATCCAATATGCGGTTGGGGAAGATCGTACTGAAGCCTTGGTACGGTTATATAATAAAATTGCTTCGAATCAGGATTGGTTGCCACAAAATTTGGGGGTAGGTCAGCCTTTAGTTAAACCAAAAGGTATTGATGATGTTCCTATTATTACGATTACTCTGTGGTCTGACGACGAGAAGAAGAGTGCTTATGAGTTGAGTCAAGTTGCACACGCCGTTGAAGCTGAGTTGAAACGTGTCCCTGGCAGCCGGGACATTTATACCATTGGTGCGCCTGAGCGTGTTGTACATGTACTATTGGACAGTGCAAAACTTGCTGGCTATGGTATCTCTTTGCAAGACCTTCGCTATGCATTACAGGTTAGTAGCACAGCAAGTGATGCCGTAAATCTTGTCGGGAACAATGAAGAAATTCAGGTGGTTGCTGGCACTTTCTTAAGTAGTGCAGAAGAGATTTCTGATATGGTTGTGGGGGTCTTCCAAGATAAGCCTGTGTATTTACGCGATGTGGCAGATGTCCGTCATGAAGCAGACTCTCCTGATTCTTATGTGACGTTTGGAACGGGCAATGGCGCGAAACATCTTGGTTTAGAGTCAAATATTATGTCTCCCGCCGTTACTATCGCGGTTGCGAAAAAACCCGGTCAGAATGCTGTGTCACTTGCCAATGATGTGGTAAAACGTTTTGATCAATTAAAGAATACTTACATTCCCGATGATGTTCATGCAACGGTTACCCGTAATTATGGAGCCACGGCAGACACCAAGTCCAAGAAACTCATTCAAAAACTCATTATTGAAACAATAGCAGTCTCTTTATTGATTTGGTTAGCCCTGGGTTGGCGTGAAGCTTTTATCGTTAGCACTGCGGTTGTTATTACTCTTTCAGTGACCTTGTTTGCGTCGTGGGCGTATGGCTTTACTTTGAATCGAGTGTCACTGTTTGCCTTGATTTTCTCCATCGGCATTTTGGTCGATGATGCCATCGTGGTGGTCGAAAATATTCATCGTCATATGCAGTTAGGCGCGAAGAATTTGACGAAAGCGATTCCGCTAGCCGTGGATGAAGTCGGTGGGCCAACGATTTTGGCAACCTTTACCGTCATCGCTGCATTGATGCCAATGGCCTTCGTATCTGGTTTGATGGGGCCCTATATGAGCCCCATCCCTATCAATGCCAGTTTGGGTATGTTGGTATCGTTGGCAGTGGCTTATGTGGTTACGCCATGGATGACCAATAAGGTGTTGGCTAATGTGAACTTCGATCATGCTCAGCATGAAGAGGGCGGCGGCAAAATGCGTGCCTTTTACGATAGAACTATCAAGCCGTTTTTAGATGATAAAAAAGGGGCTGGACGCCGTAATTGGTTATTAGCAGGAATCTTGTTCTTCATCCTTGCTTCCATTTCATTAGCTGGTTTCAAAATGGTGGTATTGAAAATGCTGCCTTTCGATAATAAGTCAGAATTTCAGATTGTTGTCGATATGCCAGAAGGCACCACTCTAGAACACACATCACGCGTTCTGAATGAAGTGAGTCAGCGCTTAAAGAATGTGGAAGAAGTGAGTGATTATCAGATTTATGCAGGCACTGCTGCCCCTATCAATTTCAATGGCCTGGTTCGTCAGTATTACTTGCGTGAGGGATCCCATTTAGGAGATATCCAGGTAAATCTGGTTGATAAAC